>NZ_JBQIKP010000030.1:0-60364 GCF_056796775.1 Schaedlerella sp. | reverse complement strand
GATAAAGAAGTATATCCAGGATCAGGAGAAGAGTGACATTATGCAGGACAAGTTGAGCGTGAAGGAATATGAGGACCCCTTCAAGGGGTAGCCGGTATTACGAATGCCCTTTGAAGGGCGGCGACGAGTCAAGGGCGTAGTGGCTTGAACGAAGTGAAAGCCAGCGTCTTTAGGCGCTGGCCAGTAACAAAGGCTTATAGCCGCAGAGCAAACCACCCGTTTGACGGGTGGTTATGATTTGGCCATAGTAATAAATAAAGTATCTCTTCCCGCTTTACAAAGATATTTCCGCATGATAAAATAACCACCGTAGTGTTAGAAATTTTGTAACTGTTTATACCCTGCGGGAGCCTGCGGCGGCCAGAATCGGCGGATGTTCGGATACAGAGGCAGGGCGCGGGGCTGCATCTGATAAAGGAGGAGCATGATATCATGATAAAACTTTATGACAATGGAGTCTATCTGCTGAACGGCACAGAGATGATCGAAGATAAGGGCGGCGCGCAGGTTCCGCTTTCGAAGGAGGAAGCGTCGCGGCAGACGATGGCTTACAGCATCCTGCGCGACCACAATACCTCGGGCAATATGGAAAACCTGCAGATCAGATTTGACAAGCTGACCTCCCATGATATCACGTTCGTGGGGATCATCCAGACGGCTCGGGCTTCGGGGCTGGAGAAGTTCCCAATCCCCTATGTGCTGACCAACTGCCACAATTCCCTGTGCGCGGTGGGTGGTACGATCAATGAAGATGACCATATGTTCGGGCTGACCTGCGCGAAGAAATACGGCGGTGTCTATGTACCGCCTCATCAGGCGGTCATCCATCAGTACGCGCGGGAGATGCTTGCGGGCGGCGGCAGGATGATCCTTGGTTCGGACAGCCATACCCGCTACGGCGCGCTGGGCACCATGGCCATGGGCGAGGGCGGACCGGAGCTTGTGAAGCAGCTTCTGAATAAGACCTATGATATCAAGATGCCGGGCGTGATCGGCATTTACCTGGACGGCGAGCCGAGGAAGGGAGTGGGTCCCCAGGACGTAGCCCTGGCGATCATCGGCGCCACCTTTGGAAATGGTTATGTCAACAATAAGGTGATGGAATTTGTAGGACCCGGCGTGCACAAGCTGAGCGCGGACTTCCGGATCGGCGTGGACGTGATGACGACAGAGACCACCTGCCTGTCCTCCATCTGGGCGACAGACGAGAAGATCCGGGAATTTTACGAGATCCACGGCAGAAGCGAAGACTATAAGGAACTGAATCCGGGGGCATGCGCATATTATGACGGCATGGTCTATGTGAACCTGAGCGAGATCAAGCCTATGATCGCAATGCCGTTCCACCCCAGCAATGTCTATACGATTGAGGAATTGAACGCCAATTTAAAGGACATCCTTCATGATGTCGAGCAGAAGGCGTTGGTGAGCCTGGACGGCGCGGTGGATTACAGCCTGCAGGACAAGGTGGTTGACGGGAAATTATATGTGGAGCAGGGGATCATTGCCGGCTGCGCGGGCGGCGGATTTGAAAATATCTGTGCGGCGGCGGATATCATCCGGGGAAAGAACATCGGCTCCGGGGCGTTTACGTTCAGCGTTTATCCGGCCAGCACCCCGGTCTATATGGAGCTGGTAAAAAATGGGGCGGTCGCGGATCTGATCGGGGCAGGTACCATCGTGAAGACGGCGTTCTGCGGACCATGCTTCGGCGCGGGAGATACACCGGCCAACAATGCGCTGTCCATCCGCCACTCTACCAGGAATTTCCCCAACCGGGAGGGTTCCAAGCTGCAGAGCGGACAGATTTCCTCTGTTGCGCTGATGGATGCCCGTTCCATTGCGGCGACCGCGGCGAACCAGGGCTTCCTGACCCCGGCAACTGTACTGGATGTAGAGTACAAGGGGCAGAAATACCACTTCGACAGGAGCATTTACGAAAACCGGGTATTTGACAGCAAGGGTGTGGCGGATCCTTCCGTGGAAATCCAGTTCGGTCCCAATATCAAGGACTGGCCGGCCATGTCCGCGCTGCCGGAGAACCTGATCCTGAAAGTCGTATCTGAGATTCATGATCCCGTCACGACCACGGACGAGCTGATTCCCTCCGGAGAGACTTCTTCCTACCGTTCCAATCCGTTGGGGCTTGCGGAATTTGCATTGTCCAGAAAGGATCCGGCTTATGTGGGACGCGCTAAGGAAGTGCAGGCGGCGCAGAAGGCGATCGAGGCAGGCGCCTGTCCGCTGGATGCGCTGGAAGAGTTAAAGCCGGTAATGGCCGCGATCCAGAAGGATTTCCCGGAGACGGGCAAAGGAAATATCGGCGTGGGAAGCACCATCTTTGCGGTGAAGCCGGGAGACGGATCCGCACGGGAGCAGGCGGCATCCTGCCAGAAGGTCTTAGGCGGCTGGGCAAATATTGCCAATGAATATGCGACCAAGCGTTACCGCTCCAACCTGATCAACTGGGGCATGCTTCCGTTCCTGACAGAGGCGGATCATGAGGCGCTTCCATTCCAAAGCGGGGATTATTTGTTCATCCCTGGGGCGCGCAGGGTGATCGAAGAGAAGCAGAGCACGGTAAAGGCATTTGTGGTGAAGGACGGGCTGCAGGAGATCGAATTGAAGCTGGGAGAAATGACTGACGCGGAGAGGGAGATCATCCTGAAAGGATGCCTGATCAATTATTATAGAGGATAAAAAAATATAAGTGGGTTGGATGCTCCTGGGAGCATCCAACCGTACAAGTGGAAAAAAGGGACGGTTTCAAGTGACCGTCCCTTTTCTGTGACCATATATTCGGTAAATCTTTGTAGGATCAGCGTTTCAGCTTAAACTTCTCTGTCTGCGCTTCCAGCATATGAACCTGTTCGAAGAGCTCTGCGCTGACAGCCGCGGATTCCTCACTGCTGGCAGAATTGGACTGGACCACTGTGGAGATCTGTCCGATTCCTTCGGTAACCTGTGAAATGGAATCTGCTTCGCCCTGGATGGCGTCTGCTATCGTATGTATCGCTTCGTTGGACTGTTCTACCAGCTCCAGCGTCTTTTTCAGGGAGGCGGAAACCTTTCCTACGATCTCGGTTCCGCGCGCCGTTGTCTGTACGGAATTCTCAATCAGATCCTTGGTAGCCTTGGCTGCTTCATCTGACTTGGCTGCCAGATTGCGGACCTCATCCGATACTACGGCAAAGCCTTTGCCTGCTTCTCCGGCGCGGGCAGCCTCTACTGCCGCGTTCAATGCCAGGATATTGGTCTGGAAAGCGATATTCTCGATCGTAGCAATGATATTGCCGATCTGCTGGGAGGAAGCGCTGATATCTTCCATGGCCTGCACCATCTGTTCCATCTGCTGGCTGCTGACGGATACCTGCTCTCCGGTGAGGCGTGCATTTTCCTGGGCTTCCTGAGCCACGCCTACATTGCGGTCCGCATTGCGGGAAAGCTCTTCCAGAGTAGCGTACAGCTCTTCCACCGCGCTTGCCTGCTGGGTTGCGCCCTGGGACAGTGTCTGGGAGCTGCTGGATAATTGCTCTGCATTGCCGGATACCATCTTTTCCGCCCGGAGGATGTTGGACATGGTTCCGGACAGGGTGGAGGTCAGGCTGTTCAGTGACATCTCAATGGTACGGAAGTCACCGATAAACGGAGCGGTCGTGGCAACATCAAAGTTGCCGCGGGAAAGCTGTTCCATGATCCGGTTCAGATCTTCCACATAATCGTGGATCAGGCCCATGGATTTTCTCAGGGTATCTGCCAGGTAGCCCAGCTCGTTTTCCGCATGGTAATCCAGCTCAAATTCCAGATTTCCATCCTGAAGAGGACGGCTCTGGTCGGTAATGTGAATGATTGGTTTTACAATGTGCTTCAGAACGTACTGAACCAGGCTGAGCAGACATACAAGCGCGAGGGTCAGGCAGACCGCGCACAAAATGTTCATGGTCAGGATCATCTGCCGCATTTCGGTGGTGCTGTCCAGGCTCTTCTGAGTACAGTCCTCAACGATCTGATCCAAGAATCCTACCAGTGTGGACAGGTTGGAGAGGATCGTATTCTGATAGTAAGCCTGTGCCTGTGACGGACTGGAATTCATCTGATCCAGTACATGGATAGCGGATTCATGCAGCTCCTTGTGGAGGGGCTCGATCTGGTCGCGCAGGGCCAGGATATCAGGATCCGCGGTGCTGCTGTCGCCGTAGATCCACTGTCCGAGGACACAGGTAGTCGGGTCGGTACTGCCGGTAAATTCGGCATCGGCATACAGCGCGTTGCTCAGTCCGCTGGACCATTTGTAATGGGCTGTCTCGGCAGCCTGTACGGTGGACAGCAAGTTGTTGACGTCAGCATTATCAGCCTGCATATTCTTAATGCGGAAAATGTTTATCGTCATGACACTGCTGAACAAAATTACGGAAGCGAGTGCCGCAATCACTCGGATTCCAACGTTTGTTTTAATACTTTTTCGCATAAATGTACATCCTTTCGTTAGTTGAGTATGGGAAGTCTTCTACTCTCTTCGATTTGTTTCCCTTTCTGTCTAGTATAACATGAGAGGTGAGGGATTTTCAATACTTTATTAAGGTATTCAAGGGGCACATTTTGTGTTATACTTCCTTTAGTGGGACCTGAACCGTAATTTAACAGAAATTATACTGTGGTATCTGGATTAAAGGCTCAGAAAAGTGATATAGTTATTACTATGTAAAATCACGTAAAATAAAAAACTTTGCAACACTTTCTCATTTTTTATACTCTTATTTACATCACCATCAGTTGGTGAGAAACAGCGGTCATGCCGGATTGGAAGGAGGGGGAGCGGATGTATGATTACAAGGATAGTTCAGAGCTGGTCCTGATCCAAAGGGCGCGGCGCGGGGATGTGAAAGCGTTTTCGGGGCTGTACGCGCGGATCTATAAGGAGCTGTACCGGTTTGCGCTGTACACAATGAAACATCCCCAGGATGCGGAGGACGCAGTCAGCGAGGCGGTCATTGCGGCGTATGAGAATATCCATAAGCTGAAAAAGGAGGAGTCTTTCCGAAGCTGGATATTTACGATCCTGGCGAATCAGTGCAGGAGAAAATTAAAAAACGTACAGAGGACAGAGGAGCTGCCGGAGGGCCTGGCGGCTGAGGAACGGGACCAAGCCGGAGATTGTGATGTCAGGGCGGCTTTTATGCGGCTGGATGAAGAGGACCGGGTTATTGTGGCCTGCTCTGTGCTGGAAGGGTATGCCAGCGCGGAGATTGGCAGGATGCTGGGGATGAACCCGGCGACAGTCCGTTCGCGGAAGGCGCGCGCCATGGACAGGCTTCGCCGGATCCTGAGCTGAAATGACCGATACCGGGGACGCGGTATGACGCGTCGGGAATGTCCGAAAGGAATCACATCGAACATGTCCCTGCGGGACGGCGGACTTTGTGCGGCAAAAGTGCGCCCAGCGGCATCCCATTATAGCCATACGGTCGTTTCACAAGGTATACCCAAGGGCACCCCGTTATGGCCATATGGCCGTTTCACAAGGTATACCCAAGGGCACCCCGTTATGGCCATGCGGCCGTTTCACAAGGTATACCCAAGGGCACCCCGTTATGGCCATACGGCCGTTTCACAAGGTATAGAAAGGAGACGCGGAATATGAGTATGGATGAGAAAGATTTAAAAAAGCTTGCGGAAGAGCAAAGTGAAAATATAAAAATCCCGGATTCCCTGCAGCCGGACCAGATCCAGCAGATGCTGGAATCCAGGGGACAGAAAAAAAGAAAATATTATTATGGAAAGATCACGGCGGCAGCAGCCTGCGGCCTGCTGGTCATCGGTGCTGTTGCCGCCGGGACAGTAGGATTCGGCTTCGGTACTGGAACCAAGTCGGATCATGCGGAGTTCCAGATGATAGCGGACGCAGACAGCGGCGCGGCTGCTGGTTCGGAAGAGATGCTTACGGAATCAGCGGCAGACAGCGCCGCGGACAGTTCAGGAGGTTCGGAAAGCGGCGCGGCCGGAGAGCAGGATGGAGCTGCCGGCGGGCAGAATGGAAAGGAAAGCAGTGTATCCGGCCGGTCGGACCGGAGCGGAGACCCCTTCGAAGTAACAGATATCAAAACCGCAAAGAACTATGACGAGGTTTTTGAATACATCGAAGCGGAAAATAAACGGATGCAGGAGATGCAGAGATCCACGGAGGAGTATGCGGTGATGGACGACGTGGACGGCGGGATGGCCGGCGGCAGCGCGAAAATGGAAAGCGCGCCTATGGAAAACGAGGTATCAGCAGACACGGCCGGGGAGGCCGGCGGAGCTTCCGGCTATTCAGATACCAACGTCCGGGAAGAAGGCGTTGGAGAAGCGGACATTGTAAAGACAGACGGAAAACGGCTGTATATCGTGAATAACCAGCAGATCCAGATCGTCGGCATCGAGAAGGAAGAGATGGAGCACTTAAGCACCATCCGGCTGGATCAGGAATGCTATGTTTCTGAGATCTTTGTGAAGGGCGACCGGCTCATTGCGGTGTACAGCCAGTCAGAGTACCGGGATCAGGGCGACGTGTCCACCGGGGAATACGGCGGGCGCTATCTGCAGTATGCCGTGGCAGAGACATTTGACATCAGTAAGCCGGAAAAACCGAAGTCCGTAGGAAAGATTTCCCAGAGCGGGAATTACAACACCATGCGGGTGTCCGGGGACTATGTGTATCTGCTCAGTGATTTTTATGCGGAGATCTACAGCTCCAGGACGGACCGGGACGGATATATCCCGATGGCGCAGGGGAAGCGGATCGAAAGCGGGGACATTCTGATGCCCATGGGCGCGCGGGCGGAAAAATACACCATCATCTCCGCATTTTCCATCAAGGATCCGGAGAAAAAGGTGGATACCAAGGCGGTATTCGGAAGCGCAGGAATGTGCTACGTGAGCAGGAACAATATCTACATCTGTGAGAGTGATTACGGCGACTACGGCATCATGCCCCTGGCGCGTCAGGGAGGCGGCAGCTCCGGGCGGAGTGTGTCCGGAACCTGTATCCGGAAGGTCTCTTATAAGGACGGAAAGCTTACGGCTGTGGGGCAGACGGAAGTGGACGGGACGCTCAACGATTCGTTCAGCATTGACGAATATGAGGGGAATCTGCGTCTGGTCGTGACCGTGACCCCGATTTCCTCCGACAACAGCAGCACGCCCCGGCTGTTTGGGCTTACCGAGGAGGCCGAACAGGAGCTTAAGGACACCAATTCCCTTTATATTCTGGATAAAAATCTGGAAGAGCTGTCCCGGATCGAAGGGCTGGCGGAGGACGAGGCCGTTTACTCTGCGAGATTTATGGGCGATACCGGGTATTTTGTCACATTCCGGCAGATGGATCCGCTGTTTTCCGTGGACCTGTCAGACCCGAAGAAGCCGGAGATCTTAGGAAAGCTGAAAATCCCGGGATTCTCGGAATACCTGCACCCTTATGGGGAAGGGAAGCTTCTGGGGATCGGCATGGACGTGGACGAAACAGGGACTGCGACAGAGGGCGTGAAGCTCTCCATGTTCGATATTACAGATCCGGAAAATGTTACGGAAGCGGAGAAGTACGTGCTGGAAAATACGTATTCCTCGGATGTATTTTATGATTATAAATCAGCACTGGTGGATGTGGAAAAGAACCTGATCGGATTCCGCGTGGACGGGGACGTGATGCGGTATGTGATCTTTTCCTACGGGAAAAATGGGTTCGAATGCATTTTCGAGCGGGAGCTGAGCGGGTACGCATGGAACGCGCGGGCATTGTATTCCGGCAGCAGGCTCTACCTGACAGCGGGAAATACGGTGGAATCCTACGATATGAAGAGCTTTCAGAAGATCGACGATATCGTGTTGTAAAGTGGGTTCGCACAATAGGAAGAGTTTTCAGAAGATTGATGATATCGTGTTGTAAAGTGGGTTCGCACAATAGGAAGAGTTTTCAGAAGATTGATGATATCGTGTTATAAAGTGGGTAACACAATGGAGGAGAATATGATTTTTGATACGCATGCGCATTATGATGATCCGCAGTTTGATCCGGACCGGGAGGCGCTTCTTGGGCAGATGGAGGCCGGCGGGGTCGGCACCATCGTCAATGCCAGCGCTTCGGTGGAATCCTGGGAACGGGTTCTGGAGCTGACCCGGAAGTATCCGTTTGTATACGGCATGATCGGGGTACACCCGGACGAGGTAGGCGGTCTGGATGAGGAAGCATTTTCCAGGATGAAGCGGTTATTGAAGGACGAAAAGATCGCGGCGGTGGGAGAGATCGGGCTGGACTACTACTGGGATAAGGAAAAGCACGACCTGCAGAAGGAGTGGTTTGTGCGGCAGCTCGCGCTAGCGCGGCAGGAAGGGCTTCCGGTGAACGTCCACAGCCGGGAGGCCGCGGCAGATACGATGGAGATTCTCAAAGAGCATGGCCGGGGAATGGACGTGATCGTACACTGCTATTCCTATTCACAGGAGATGGCCGAGGAATACGTGAAGATGGGGTATCTCATCGGGGTCGGCGGCGTGGTCACATTTAAAAACGCGAAAAAATTAAAGGAAGCGGTACAGGCTGTGCCGCTTTCCCATATTGTATTGGAGACGGACTGCCCTTACCTGGCGCCCGAGCCCTACCGGGGAAAACGGAACTCCTCACTGAACCTGACCTATGTGGCACAGGCAGTGGCAGAATTGAAGGGCGTGACGGCGGAGGAAGTGATCCGGGCGACAGAGGAAAACGCGCGGGCGTTTTATCGGATAGCCTGATCCGGAACGCGCGATCCTGAAATTTTGGCATTTCGCGCAGGCGATTGCTGCTAAATGCTTAAAGAACTGTGTGAAATGGCTGTGAAAAGCAGCGGAAAAGGAAAGCGGGAGGACATTAGAAAGGAGCGGGCAGATATGTGTAAAATTATGATTCCGGTAGGAACCTCGGATTTTACGGAAATCAGAAAAGAAGGATTCTACTATGTGGATAAATCAGGGATGATTGCCGAACTGATGAAGACCAGCGGAACAAAGGTTACATTGATCACACGGCCGCGGCGTTTTGGAAAAACGCTGGGGATGTCTATGCTGGCCGCTTTTTTCGATATCCGGCAAGACAGCAGGGAATTGTTTGAAGGGCTGGAGATTTCAAAACAGACAAGGCTCTGCGCGGAATGGATGAATCAGTATCCGACGTTATTTTTGTCGCTGAAAAGCGTGGATGGCCTAGACTTTTCGGGGGCATACGGACGGCTTACGTCAGTGATCGCCAAGACTTATAAAGAGCATCTCTACCTTTTAGACAGTGATAAGATCAATCCGTATGATAAAGAAATTTTTCAGCGGATTGCGGCAAAGAAGCCGACGCCGGAGGAAATAAAAGACAGCCTTTTTATGCTCACAAGAATGCTGGAGGCTTACTATGAAAAGCAGGTCATTCTTCTCATAGATGAGTATGACGTGCCGCTCGCAAAGGCCAGTGAAAAAGGATATTATCCTGAAATGCTGGATATGCTCAAAGGGCTTATGCAGACATTTAAGGATAACAGCTCACTAAAATTTGCAGTAATAACAGGCTGCCTTCGGATCGCGAAGGAGAGTATTTTTACCGGAACAAATAATTTTGTGGCGAATACGGTATCAGACACCCGGCTCAATGAATATTTTGGGTTTACACAGACCGAACTGGACCGGCTGCTACGGGATACGGGACTTACGTCCCATGCCGCGGAGATGAAGGCATGGTACGACGGGTACCGTTTTGGGGATTTGGATGTGTACTGTCCGTGGGATGTTGTAAACCATGTAAAAAATCTGCTGCTGGATCCGTCAAAGAAGCCTCTGAGCTATTGGAAGGACAGCAGCGACAACGCAGTGATCCGGTCATTTATCGACTATGCGGGGGATGACGTTACCAGAAAATTCGAGACCCTGCTTTCAGGCGGATATGTGGTCCAGAGTGTTGAAGAAGATCTGACATATGACTACCTGCACTCATCCGAAGAAAATCTTTGGAGTATTTTATATCTGACAGGATATTTAACCAGGGTCCGCGCGCGGGAATTGGGAAATGAGCTGATTCCGAAGGGCAGCCTGGCTCTGAGGATCCCAAATGCAGAAGTAAAAGAGATTTTTGAGAGCTCGATCAAAAAGTGGTTCGAGGATAGCTCAAAGGCGTGGAAAAGAGAAGAATTGTTTGCGGCAGTCTGGAATGGTGAAGCGGAAAAGGTGACGTCAGAAATGACAAGACTGCTCCGAAAAACCATCAGCTATCATGATTATAAAGAAGACTTTTATCATGCGTTTCTTGCGGGGATATTTGCGGGAGCGGGTTATGCCGTGGAATCCAACAAAGAACACGGCGAGGGGAGATGCGATGTGGTTGTGCTGGATCCTGCCGGAGACCGGGCAGCAGTCTTTGAAGCAAAATATTCAAAGGAGCTGAAAAATCTGACAAAGGACTGCGATGAAGCAGCGGCGCAGATTGATGAGAGAATGTATGCGGAAGAATTTGAGGAGGAATATTCTCAGGTAGTATGCTATGGGATCGCATTTTACAAAAAGAGGTGCATGGTCCGGTGTAAGGAACTGTAGAAAGGACGTTACAGGTCACACCTTCACCAGGCGTGACCTGTAACGAAAGGACATCATATTATGAAGGAACCAACGCTGGGAAATCCGCAGAATACGATTGCGGTTCTCCAAAAATATCAGTTTACATTTCAAAAAAAATACGGGCAGAATTTCCTGATCGATACTCATGTTCTGGATAAGATCATACGCTCCGCAGAGATTTCCCAGGAGGATATGGTGCTGGAGATCGGCCCCGGGATCGGGACTATGACTCAGTACCTGGCCTGCGCGGCGGGAAAGGTGATCGCCGTGGAGATCGACCGGGCGCTGATCCCGATCCTGGAGGATACGCTGGACGGCTATGACAATGTGCGGATCATCAACGGCGACATTTTAAAAATAGATCTGGCAAAGCTGGTTGAAGAAGAAAATGGAGGGCGGCCGATCAAGGTGGTGGCGAATCTTCCTTATTATATAACCACCCCGATCATCATGAGTCTGTTTGAGGGGCATGTGCCGCTCCGGAGCATTACGGTGATGGTGCAGAAGGAAGTGGCGGACCGGATGCAGGCGGGGCCGGGCAGCAAGGATTACGGCGCCCTTTCCCTGGCAGTGCAGTATTATGCGAAGCCTTATATTGCGGCAAATGTCCCTCAGAACTGCTTTATGCCCCGGCCCAGGATCGGATCCGCGGTGATCCGCCTGGAACGCTACGAGACTCCGCCGGTGGCGGTGAAGGACGAAAGGCTGCTCTTTGGGATCATACGCGCGTCCTTTAACCAGAGGCGGAAAACGCTGGCGAATGGGCTGAAGAACTCGCCGGAGCTGGATTTTACAAAGGAAGAGATCGAGGCGGCCATTGAAAAGCTGGGAAAGGGCGCTTCGGTGCGGGGGGAAGCGCTGACACTGGGGGAATTTGCGGAATTGAGCAACTGGCTTTACAGGGGATGATGGAACGGGAGGAAACATGTTGATTCAGATCATAGAGAATGACCGGGAGTTGCATCCAGGGCAGGGATATCTGTGGAAATGGGTTGAGCTTTTTTGTCACACATAAACTATAATAGGATTACAGCCGGATAAAACATTAAATGAGACTTTCAGCATTTCAATCCACACTTTATAAAGTGACATAGATAGTTTTATTCAGAATATTATAAAATTTATTGTGGATTGTCTGGACGAAGATCAGATTAACGTGCTGGAGGATAGATTTGTATTTATTGAATACAAGCAGGGGATGGTAGGAGCGGAAGTGACTCCGTATACCATTATGATTGAAAATAAGCCTTTAACGATGAAAAAAATTACATTAGATAATTTTATGCTGCTTTATCGTGCTTTAGAAAATAAAAGAGCTTTCTGACTAAAGCGCCTGTAAAACAGACACCGTACAGAAAACCCTTTAGAAAACAATTGTTTGTACCTTTGGCTGCAGCGTTTATAAGCACCGAGCTTAACAGCACATGATTTATTTTATGTAATTTCATGTAACAGTATACTGGAAAATGCGGCCACTGTAAACAGAAAATAAGAAAAAATGCAATTTTCAGAAACAGGGGGGATTTTTTGTTGCCCATATTTCAGACGATGGATCCGGCAGGGAAGAATCTGTTGCGGAACATACAAACTGAGAGGAAGTGTTGGACATGCTTCAACAGGAGTAAAATATATTTACGGCTTGCGCCTAGTACAACGAATAATAAATAACTAGCCATATCACTTGTCTGATTTTCCAGCTACTGCGTTAGATTTTCTAGCCGTAGCCACCGCTACGCCGTCGAAAATCTGCCTTGTATCTGAAAAATCATCCTGCGCGATATAGCCAGATACTTATTATTCGTTGTACTAGAAGCTTGAAAATGAAATTGTAGGGAAAACAGAAGACTATCAATCTATACTTGTAATATTGAATACGAAATCAGCCGTTAGGGTAATACCCGTCGCTCCCTACGTGGGAGTGTGGATTGAAATACCTATATCCTTATAACCCCTTTCGTTCATACTTTTCGGCCAGGCCTTTGGCCTTCCGCTTGCCCAACAGCTGATTGAAATACAGAAAATATACGCCCAGCATCTGGGATTCTTCTTTTCCACACTCCTCCTGGCGCGGATTCGAGTTGACTCTTAACTCAAAAATGTCTGCAGCCCAATCCAGATATGTGTCTGCGCTATGCAATGCAAGAACCTAATCCACGAACTCGGATAACAGATAAAATAGATGTCCAATATATTCAAAATTCATACAGCGGTAAAAATCAACGTAAAGTTTGTGCGGTTTTCTAAAGTCTCCATCTTCAAACCATTTTTTTTGTATGTAATTCAATGTGCGGCTTTCCGCTTTTCTGACCTGGCGTACATCCGCGTTCCAAGCAGATTTTTCTTCAGGACAAGGTTGGCTTTTCCAAGGGATTCTCCCTGATTGGATACCGACTCAAATGCTCATGCGCGATAAAGTAATACACGGGAATTTGATAGGATTCCCAACCTCAAACTTTCGGATACAACGGAATATCAGATCGGGAAGTATGGACGGATGAGGAAGCGTTTTTTAGAAGAAAACCACAGGGGCATTTATTCGCATATGCCTTTGTCGGAAACCTTATGGAAGCATCTTGCGGAGATTGACGAGGAATGTAATGAGATGATGGACAGGCTTGTAAGACAGATGGCAAAGAAAGAGGGAGTGACGGAGCAGCTTAAATCCTATGACTGGCTCTGTTGGCTCCAAAAAATGAACAGCATTAGGAGCAGGGCGGAGGAAGTAGTGCTACATGATCTGATATATTCCCTTTAGAGTTGCTTCGATTTTAAGTTTTGCAGCATGATGAGCAGATGATGTCAAGACACAAAAATAGCCGCCCACCCGACCAAAGGTTACGGCTATTTTGTGACTAAATAATCGGGCTAACCGTCTATCGGTAGCTCCTGTTGGACATCTGTTAGCGCAGATGTCCTTCTTTATGTTCAATATACCACAATTTCTAAAGTGCCGCAAGTATTTTTTAGCGGTTGTCCAATTAGTTTTCCTTTTTCTTTTCCCTTGATTTGTAGACATTAAACTGGTTCTTGCATTTCTGGCTGCAAAATTCTTTCCCCTTCCGGCTTGCGATAAAGGCTTTTTTACAGTGCTTGCACATACGCATATCACTGTCCTTATCCGTGAGCATGAAAGAAAAGCACATCTGCACCATGACGAGCAGGGAGTGGAAATCCCATACGATGACGGGAGAATCCTTTTTAAGAGCTATCCGATAAGTCGGCGCTATGGCGCCGAAAGCGGAAACGCCCTGACGGTACAGGTTACGGGTATCTTCGTCAATTGAATCGTAATCGAGGTAATAAAGGAAACTTGTCATAAAGGTAAATGCAAGGTCAGCAAACTCTTTTACAATCCAGTCATACCTTTCCGCATATTCCTTCTGAAATCCCATCGTCACAGCCTGCGGTGCATTCCCCATCGCCATCGTGATCGCAATGCCCTCACGGTCAGCCACAGACCAGCCCGATTCTACACCGCTTTTTCTGAAATCCAGTCTGTCAAAAGGGTAGAAATAAGAAAGATAGTCCTCTGTAGACAATGTTTCTGCTTTTATAAAGTGGTTTTTAGGCAGATACACGGATTCATAGATTATAAAATCCGCATCCGTGACAAGTTCGTGCAGCGTTTCCGGGCGGTCAAATACAAAATCAAGGAAATCGCCCGCAAGCATGAGCTTTCTTAAAACCATATCATAGGAAGGCTTGCCGGATAGATACGTTTCATCTGCTCTCCATTCAAGGGGGATAACGGAACGACCTTTTTCATGATCCCTTTCCTTCCGTTCCCTGTTAGCATCCAGTTTATTCCACCATTTAATGATTTGCCAGACTTTTGGCTGATATGACAGAAGGGACTTATTTGAAATCAAAAAAAGCGAAATTGAATGAAGTATATCTGCATGAAAAAAATAAGTATTGCTGTAGAACAGGCAATCAGCAGAATAATATCTCCGTCATTTCTTGATAAAATGACGGAGATATTCACAGAGAGAAAAGCACGGCATATATATACAGCAGCCGTATACAGCCATATATCAGGCCCCGAAGTCAATCTCCGAAGTCAATCTCCGTATGATGCGCGGCAATCTCCTTGATAAAGTCGGCCGGTTCTCCCACAGTCAGTTTCTCCTGGACCTCCATCCAGTCCTCCTCCGAGGCAACAGGAACGTAATATACATGGATCTTCGATACATTAAAATCCCCGATCGGCAGCATTCCGGCTTTATCCAGCATGTATTTTCCATCAGCATCCAGCACGATACTCTGGATAGATTCGTAATCATACGTTGTTGCCTTGCTTTCATCATAGCCATAATTCAGCAAGATCTCATATTCCCGTTTCTCTGCCGTAGTGATCCCCATGCCGTTAGGACCATAGTCATTGACCTCTTTGACAATCTTCTCCGTCTGTTTTGCGGCTACATCCGCTTCAAACGACCAGGGGCCCTCCAGAGTACAGGTCTCCCAGGAATCGGACGCAGAGCTTCTATACCATGTGTAAATTTTTTTTATATCCATATTCCAATGGAAGGATTCCGGAATGACATCAGGAAATAAAAAATTGGTCTCATTGCCGTTTTCATCTATACTGCCATGGCCAAGGGTAAAATCAACCCGGGCACTTCCGACAAAGGTATGCTCGTCAATATATTGACCATTCGCCTGCAGAGGAGTTCTCAGCGGCTGGTCTGTAAAGCCAAAGGTTTCGTCCGTGTCTAATATGAAAAGATCCGGAATCTGCGAGGTCTGCGCCAGTGTATTATTCAAAAGATAATCAGGAAATGCCTCCTCCGATTCAATCACAACAGTCATGTACAGCGCTTCCGTATTGCAGTAGATTTCAGACAGGGAAATCTTGATGCCGTCAACTACATTTTCGGCCTCCTCAGCTTCCGGCATCTTCTGCACCTTCGTCTCATCTATATCCCTGTAATAGGACTGCTGATCCTCCACCTGCCTAAACAGATGCCCGATCAGCGGAAGCTGCGCCGCAAGTACCGGATTGGAAACAGAGAATACGATCAAACCGGCCATGCAGGCTGCCGCCGCAGTGAAGCCGCACAGAATTTTCGCGCGTTTCTTTTTCCGGGAATCCTTCCGGATCATATCCAGCTTTTCATTTACGATATTTTCCAGTTCCGTTTGCGGAACTTTGATCTCTTCAAACAGATTCTGCATACATGTAATCCTCCTTCAGATATTTTTTCAATTCCTCACGTGCCCGGCTTAAGTAGGCTTTGACACTTCCTGCCGGGATTTCCAGGACATAGGCGATCTCCTGGACCGACATCCCGCTGAAATATTTCAGAATGATGACGTTCCGATATTTTTCGGGAAGAAGCTCGATGGCGTTTCTAAGATCCCAGGTTTCCTCCAGGGAGATTCCCCCATACCGTTCGGGAATCTCCACCTCGTCAATGCTGTTGAAATAGACGATTTTTTTGTTGGCGTCCTGTGCGCAACGGATCAGGATGCGTGTGATCCAGGTCCGGAACCACTGAGGATTCTTTAGCGACCGGATATGCTGGTAGCCTTTCAGGATGGCCGTGCCGACCACATCCAGGGCATCCTGCTGGTTTTCCGTATAGATATATGCCATTTTGTAGAGATATTCCTGATTTCTGCGGATCAGTTCTCCGTAGGCATCGGCATTTCCGCGGATCGCCTTTTTCGCGAGCTTTCCTTCAAGCTCTGTTTCCAGATCCTTTTTATCATTGTTTTTATTTCTGTGCACGTAAAACCACCTTCCTTTTTTCGAAATGTGCTTGGATGATAACCGGTTATACCTGTTAGACATCTATTACGGCTGATTGGTTACAATTATTTCAGATTTTTTATTAAAGTGCAAGGCTCGTTGTTTGTTAAAAAAACGTTACATGTCACACTTTGACCAGGCGTGACATGTAATAAAAAAACACCCCAGATTATTCTGAGGCGCCAGTATTCTTGAGACGCTACACGGCTAGACCACCCAGTCAAAATCCGCATGGTTCGCGGAAGGCTGATGATCGGGGTGTCATTGCTCGTATGGCTCATCTCGCTTTTGCTGCGGAATGTATTCGGCCAGCTGTCACAGGGGTGACAGCTGGCCGGCGCAATACGAACGGCAGATTTCCCGCAAAAACTACTTCTGCGTCGATTGCCTCAGCTCCGTTAGCTATTTCCTGCTCTACATATCCGGATTGAAGCCCATTCTCATCCATGAGTTTGCACAGGCAGCTCACCAGGAACGGATATCCAAATATCCAACTCTGCCCCTTGAAGTAAAAAGCCCTTTCCTGTATAATTTAGGAAAACCATACAGCATCGGTTCACTACCATTACAGGAAGGAGCGCGCACTATGGGAACATTTTTGAACAGCACGGTTCCGTTCAACGCATATCAGGCAACAGCATCCGGAACCTATTTTGTCGATAAAACCTCTTTGCTCAATGAGCTTCTGCCTGCAATCGGAACGGAAGAACGCTTTTTCTGTATTACCAGGCCCAGGCGTTTTGGCAAAAGCGTTATGACAAATATGATTGCCGCGTTTTTGGGAAAAGCTGCTGACGCAGAAAATATATTCAAAAATCTGAAGATATCCTCCTCAGAATTTTACACAGAGCATTTGAACCGGCATAATGTGATCTACATTGACTTTAGTGAAATGCCGAGAGACTGTGCAAATTATCAGCAATATATTGACCGCGTCCAAAATGGGATTAATTTAGATCTGGCAGAAGGCTACCCGGATATTCCGATCGATCCGGATCAAGCAGTCTGGGATATCCTTACAGATATTTTCCAGAAAACAGGACACAGATTTATTTTTGTTATGGATGAATGGGATGCCGTATTTCACATGTCTTTTATCACAGAAAAAGAGCGGATGGATTATCTGCTTTTCCTGAAATCCTTACTGAAAGGAAAAGTGTATGCGGAACTGGTATATATGACGGGGATCCTGCCGATTGCGAAATACTCCGATGGCTCGGAACTGAATATGTTTCAGGAATATAACATGGCAACCAGAGCTCGTTTCAGCAAATATTTTGGATTTATGGACATAGAAGTTGATGAACTGTATCGTATTTATGTGAGAATTACGGATAATCCGTGGATCACGCGCGAAGATCTGCGGATATGGTATGATGGATATCACACAAAGGGCGGCGTCAAGCTTTATAATCCGCGCTCCATTGTTTGTGCTTTAACTGATAATGAACTGGCAAATTACTGGACCAGCTCCGGCACTTATGATTCTATTTTCGGATATATTAAGGACAATATCGCAGATGTACAGGAGGATCTGGCCCTGATGTTTGCGGGTGAGGCAATTCCTGCGGATATTCAGGAATATGCGGCAACCTCCCTGCTGCTGGAAACAAAAGACGAAATATATTCCGCAATGGTCATATATGGCCTTCTTACTTTTGAAGACGGCTGCGTATCCATTCCCAATAAGGAGCTGATGGACAGCTATGCTTCCATGATGAGGAGAGAAAAGTCACTGGGATATATTTATAATCTTGCAAATATATCCAGAAAAATGCTTACGGCAACGTTGGATTCAGATACGGAAACTATGGAGGAAATTCTTGAATACGCGCACAATACAGAATCCCCCATATTTTCTTACAACAGCGAAATTGAATTATCTGCGGTAGTAAATCTGGTCTACCTGTCCGCACGTGATAAATATCGTGTCGAACGCGAAGATAAAGCCGGGAAAGGGTATGTTGATTTTATCTTTTATCCGGAGCGAAAGAATGCAGATGCGATCATCCTTGAATTAAAGGTGGATGATACGCCGGAAGCTGCTATCCAGCAGATAAAAGATAAGGATTATGCTCTGCGATTGAAAGGAAAATTGGGCGAAAAGCCGAAGTATACCGGGCGGATACTTGCCGTAGGGATCAGCTATGATAAAGAAACGAAAGTACATTCCTGTAAAATAGAAATTTTGTAATGCTGCGCCGGATCAATGCAATGTAAAGAAATCGGAGGCGAACCATGCTGGAAGTATCGGATATTAAAAAGAGCTATAGAAGAAAAAACGTACTGGAGCATATCAGCTTTCGCGCGGACTGCGGAGAGTGCGTGGCGATCGTCGGCAGGAACGGCTGCGGCAAGACGACCCTGATGCAGATTCTCTCAGGCGTCATCCGGCCGGATGAGGGCGGACTGCGCTATTTCGGGAAGGATCCTTTGAGCAAAATGAAATATTTTCAGAAGTTCTGCGGCTATGTCCCCCAGGAGCTTCCGCTGATGGAGGAATTATCTGTGAAGGATAATCTGAGACTGTGGGGCGTGCGGGGAAGGAAAGAGGACCAGGAACTGATCCGCGAGTTTCAATTGGAGGAATTGATGTATACTACCGTCTCGAAATTGTCAGGCGGCATGAAGCGAAGGCTCAGTATCGCGTGTGCGCTGGCGGATTGGCCGCCCATTTTGCTGTTGGACGTAAACTGGACTATGGTTTTTGACTGTATATAGCGTATATTAAGTTTAAAATGATGGAATATAGCTACTTGATACACAAAGCATAGGGAAAAATGTGTATGAAGTAGTGGGAGAAATGTAATGACTGACAGAAGAAAAAGATTCTTCATATGTCAGTTTTTGTTTGTAACCAGTTGAATAGGCTCTCGGAATCTTGAGCCTGCTGACCAAAGCCCAGCGGTTAGCTGAACATTGAAAAGTAAATATTGTCCAAAGTAGAATTGCTGAAATAAATTTTGAGAAAAAGGGCGCAGTTTACTAGACCATGCGCCAGACAGGGCTTATAATGGTATTGCTTATTCAGTTAAGCGGATTGCTCAAAGGACATCTTTTAGTCGGGACGTCTTTGGCAAATCCCATGCATCAAGATGCTGACACATCATGATGTCGAACAGGCGGCAGTACCACATCTTAGAGGAGCGGTATCTGCCGTCTTCTAATTTATAGTCTACTTTCTCACGTTTGTTACAGCGTTCAGCAGAAGTCCTTGCATTGTATTCCAGTTTCCACTCCTTGCTGCTGCGGGGAGGCTCATTAAAAAGCCTTGGGTTATCTTTCAAAACGAGATGGACGGTTCTGCCATATTTTGCGGTTGAACATGGATTTTCACAAGTGCAGGTAACGCTGCCCCCGGCGAAGCTGATCTTAGGGCATTTAAATTTTGTCCTGCCTTTTGCAGGTTCGGTGCCATCCCTGCGCATGACATGGCCCTCCCGACATACGGGTACGCCTTCATGATTGATGGTAAAATCATCTTTATAGACAGGAGGCCGCCCCCTGTCAGCATTTAGGTCAATAAAAGGGATGATGCCATGATCGCGGCAGTATTCGTAGTAAGGCATTGCATCATGGGCGGAATCCAGCAGGAGCTTTGTAACAACAGCTTCCGGCAGAAACTGTTTCATGGAAAACCAGTTATAAAGGAAGCCGACAGAATCATGCCGGGAAGCCGGGCTGAGGAAAGGGAAAACCGGGAGGTCCTTTCCCGAACCGGCGTCGGTAAGCATGTATAAATCATAGCCAAAGTAATAGCGTTCCCTGTGGGAATCCCAGCCGATGTTACAGTCGGGCTGGCTGTAAATGCGGTTGCATCTGCAGTCACGGACGCCCTTTTCCAGACAGTCACAGGTACGTTTTTTCCGTTCCTGTGCAGCGGTATAAACAGGGGTTCCGTCACCGGCAAGGGAAAGGCTGAGCAGGTCAACCAACCCATCCTGTACGGAATGTTGAAGAAAAAGCACCTTAAAATTTTCGTAGAGGAGTTTGCAGGGTTCCATGTCAGTGGGAGGATGCTCCTCGAACTGCTGAAAAAGGTCTTTGACAGTGACTTTTTCAACAGAAGGAGCTTTGTCGCCCTTCTTATCCGGCTTTTTGGGCTTTTCCTTTGGGGGATGGGTGGGATCGGAAAGGTTATCCTTGTCAGAGAGCCACAGACGTCCCAGGAAATCGTAAAAAGTGCCGGTACCGGGGGTATCCCCGATGAAGAAGCCGGAAAGGATGGCATGGAGATGGTTTTCCTTGAGGTCGGCAGCCCACTTCGTATAGGAAGAGGCCTTGAACTCGACGGAAAGAAGGATGGAACGGAGCATATCGGAAGGTAGTCTGGGTGCAGGGCCGAAAACAGAATAGCGGCCTTGCATGAGGGAATCCAGCTCCGAGAGGTCAAGAGCCCAGAATTTTTCCATGATATCCCATGTAGATGCAGGGAGTGAGGAAACGGCATCCGGATAATATTTACGCAGCTGAGCTAGGACCCGTTCCTGGTAGGCAGAATGACCGCCGGGATTATAAGGTTTCAATAAATCGCCCCCAATCAAAAAATCTGTACCGGCTGCGCCGGAACGAATTACCTTGTTAATCAAGGGGCGCGAAGCGCCGCATTTTTGAGGCGATTTGTCAATAGTTTTTTTGAAAAAAGTGGGGGAATTTATAAAAAACGCCTCTCGGAAGCCACATAAAATAAGGCTTTGAGATTCCGAGAGCCTATTTGAATATTAAGGAGGCTTTTATACCACCTTAATCCGTGAAGCTTAATTATTATTCCATGCTATAATCGCTCTGTTTATGCGGCCTTCCGATATTTTTTTAAGATGAAATAATATCACCCATTTGGTGATGTTTTCTGATACAATACTCCATAAGAAAACTATGGAGGCAGTCATCATGAAAAAGATAAAAATTGAGTTTACCAATGAGTGGATCATCCCAGCCAGTGGCCTTGCAGTTGTCGGTGCTATTCTCGGCAAATGCGACTTTGTAAAGCGCTGCAACCGTATGGATGTAACCCCAAACCGTTCACAGCACCAAATCAAGAACGGCGATGTCCTGCTCACTTATATCGGGCTCCTCACGATGGGAAAACCTGCTTATGAGTCCGTCCATGAGTTTGATGACGCCCCGGATTTTTACAAATACGCACTTGGAATTGTCAGAAGCATCCCTTCTGAGGAAACCCTGCGCCAGCGGATGGACGACATTGGCTCCTCCATGCGTTCTGATATCCTTGCAGAAAACATCCGGATGCTAAGGGAAAATGGCATTGTACCGGGAAAACTTCCAAATGGTTATGTGCCAGTGGATATTGATGTTACGCCCTTTGATAATTCCAAGACGAAAAAGCAGGGTGTCTCCAGAACTTATAAAGGATATGACGGCTACGCACCGATCATGGCATATATTGGTACGGAAGGTTATCTGGCCAACTGTGAGCTGCGGGAGGGAAAACAGCACTGCCAGAAGCATACCCCTGAATTTTTACGGGAAACCATCCGTATATGCAGAGAGATTACGGATGAGCCGCTTCTGGTCCGCCTGGATTCAGGAAACGATGCCGCAGAGAATATCGGCATCCTGGTGGAAGCGGGCTGTCATTTCATCATAAAGCGCAACCTCCGCAAGGAAAGCAAAGAGGACTGGCTGAGGATGGCTCAGGAACACAGTAAGGATGTGGAAACTCCCCGGGATGGAAAGACCGTTTATATTGGAAGTGACTGGAAACCGGTTTCGTATAAATCAGAGGATGGTGAGGAAAAAAACATCACCCTGCGTACCGGTTATGAGATCATAAACCGTACCATTGATAAATATGGGCAATTCCTTTTGGAAGGCGACACAGAGGTCAATACCTGGTGGACAAACCTTGGGATGACGGACCGCGAAGTCATAGGCCTGTATCATGCCCACGGCGAATGTGAACAGTTCCACAGCGAGATCAAGACGGATATGGATGTGGAGCGGCTGCCATCCGGCAAATTTGAGACCAACGAACTGGTACTGGAACTGACAATCCTGGCCTATAACATCCCGCGAATGATCGGACAGGAAAGCATCGGCAGGAAGGGAACCAAGACAAAACATAAAGTCAGACGCAGGAGGCTGCGCACGGTAATCGGAAACATGATCATGATGGCAAGCCACGTTACAGAGCATGCCCGTCAGTTGTTGATAGGTCTTGGCCGAAGTAATATATGGCGGCATGCTTTTGCGGAGGTATATACAGCTTTCGCAGATTTCCAATTGTAAAATCGTCCTACCAGGTAACCATATGAAAAACCAAGGGGAAAGTATGCCATTTTTTAAGGTTTTCCAGTATTCCTAACTGTCATTTAGAGCTAAAATCAATCATCATTCATTAAAATACTGTCTTTGAAGGACCATTTATCAAGAGTAAGCCAATCAGATTTAGGATTGGCTTCATAAAACAACCAATTTCACGGATTCAGGTTTTATATTATCTATTATTCTAATAATTTCTATGATATAATCTATTTATTATTATATGTGGGATGGATTAATATGGAAAGTATAAAAGATTTTGATATACTTATTTGCGGAGAACCAACTTCTGATATGTATGAATTTAAAACTGTAATGAATAATTTAGCTAAGAAAATTGGGAAAATGACGGAGTTGATTATTAGTTTTAATGGAAATTCTGACAATGCTAGTATAGAAATTCCATTTTATGGGAGAAACGTTTTGGAGTCATCTTTGACAAGCTTGCTTGGTAGGTTAGATCCGTTTAGATTGATTACTGTGTTTAAAGTCCAATCAGATGCTTCTTATGATTTGGGGAAAAAAGCCCAATCAGCTGTAGAATGGTCAAGCGATATTATAGCTAAAAACAGAGACAGAAACTTGTGGTCGTTTGAAAATAAAAAGGAAAGTTTTGATCGAGCATTGTTAGGAAACTACATGGGAGAAATTGTATGGAAACCTGCGTTTAGTGCATTAAGTGATTATGTTGGGGATAGAACGTTTAACAGTGATTGGCTCAATGAAATCTTATCAGAAAATGAAGATGCAAATTTTGAAAAAAGCAAATCGTTGGCTGTCAGAATGTTTTCATCTTTTTCAAAAGGGGTTCATTCTGAATGTTTAGTTGATGTGCATTCGATGCTTGATACGGTAACATTAAAAAGTCTAATCGTGGATACATATAAATTATGTGCTACACTGGGATTGATAAGTCATTTTGTGGGCTTTATGACTCCCACGATTGATAAAGAAAGAGCGTTGGTAATTTTTTTTGATGTAGAGGAGATGATTGGAAATGTGCAACTATGAGAATCAATTTGCAGATTTAATTTTAGCTTGTGAAGATTTTGCACCAGAAGATTTTGAAAAATATCACTGTTTTTATAAATATGAGGATAATATTATTGCACAGTTAATGGCACATGGACCTGTTTTGTTAAAAGGTGGACGTGGTGCGGGAAAAAGTGCTTTACTTAGAGAATCTGATAGAAGATTGAAGGCTGATAATAGTAGGGCATGTGGTATATATTTAAGTTTGAGACATTTGCCGTTATTAAGAAGTCAAGGAAAACAATATGAAGATGAATTTTTGAAAATATTAATAGACAGGATAAAGGAAGTAGCATTAAGAGAATATAGGTATAACTTTTCGTGTGAAATAGAGGTTTATGCGGTTCATAAGGCAATTATTGAATTTTCTGAAAGAATTGAAAAAAGAATAGTATTGTTTTTTGATGATGCAGCACATATTGGTCGCGAGGCTGGATTAGAGGAGTTTTTTGCGATTTTTAGAACACTTTCTAGTAGTCGAGTGTCTTGTAAAGCTGCGATATATCCGGGTGTTACAAAATTTGGAACTCGCTTTGATGTATATAATGATGCAAAGGTAATAGATATTTCTAGAAGATTTGGTCAAACTGGTTTCAAAGAATTTTTTTATGAAGTTATGAAATTACGTTATCCTCAAGGCATAAATAATCCTAAAATATTCGGTAATATTTCAGCAGAAAATATTGCGGAGTTTTTAGGAATGGCTGTTTTGGGAAATGTTCGTTCATTTATTAAAGGATGTTCCCTTATTTTGGAAAAGGATGAGAGAGTTACATATACTCGATTAAATGATGTTTTTTTGGAATTGGCTAGTGATTTTTTTTGGCCTATGCTTGAGGAAATACGTTACAAAATTGGAATATATGAGCCATTAATGGATTGTTGTACTGAAATAGCAGATATTATTTATCAAGAATGTGGTGAAAAAAGAGCCACTTCCTTTATAATTCATCGAAATTTAGCAAATAAGTACAGTAAACCACTTGAGATTTTAGAATATGCTGGCTTTATTTCTAAAAGAGAAGCATCAAGAGGAATGAAACAAGGAGGAAGGGGAACCAGATATGCTATTAATTTATGCAATGTCCTTGAGAAAGTTTCAGGGACACGTTTGACGAAAAAGTTGTATGAGGAATGGATTAATACAAAAGTTGAAGATATTCAATTTGCAGCCAATAATATGTTATTTGTAGCAGTGGATTTACCTGAAATTGATGCAAGTAATAGTTTAGGAATATTAGATTTCGATATTGAAAAGTTAAAAAAATCGAATGTTTTTCCTTATGGTTTAACAGAAGATAAAATAACTAGATTAAAAGAAGCAGGATATACTACTGTTGGACAATTGGCGGCATGTTCAGAAAAAGATTTATATAAAATATATCGCATAGGAGAAAGAACAGTAGATAGAATAAGGAATGTTATAGATCAAGCAATTTGGATGTAAGGTGGAATAAAAATATTAGGCCGATATTAAAAGTTTATATTATTTGATATCGGTCTTTAATTTATCATAAAGTTAACAAGGAATACAGTTTCGTATGCTGTTAAGAATAGTGTTTTCAAGGCGCTTCAGAGGTGGGGTTTAGTTTACCGACGTAAACTGGACTAGGATTTTTGGCTATATAGCGTATATTAAGTTTAAAATGATGGAATATAGCTACTTGATACACAAAGCTTAGGGAAAAATGTGTATGGAGTAGAGGGAAGAAATGGAATGACTGGCAGGAGGAATGTGATCTCTGGATGCCGGTTTTTTTGTTGGATAGAAAGCATGGACGGAAGGAAGGGATGGTAATATGAAAATGACAGAAAGGCGAGGTGGTTCGATACGGAAAGAGAGCGGATGAATATGAACAAGGATATTTTCTGGAAGATCATGGAAGAGGCAAAAGAACAGTGTGGAAGGGATATGGCATGGATGGCGCACTGGCTGGAGGGACAGCTGCGGGGAATGCAGCCGGAACAGATACTGAAATTCTATGCAGTCTTAAGCGGGTATCAGGAGGCGGCGAACAAATACAGCCTTTGGACCGCAGCAGAACTTTTTAAGGAGAACGGCTGCAGCGATGAACGGTTTCTCTATTTCAGGAACTGGCTGATCGCCCAGGGGAAAGAGGTCTATCTGGCTGCATTAAAGGATCCGGATTCGCTCGCAGATGTAAGACGGTATGACGATTGTGAGTTTGTGTTTTTAAACTATGTTGGATATGAGGCTTACCAGGAATTGACCGGGCGAGACATTTTTCCGGATTGTACATCGGAAATGAGGAAAGAGATGCTGGAAGAAGTGTCCCAGGAGATCTCCTGCCACCCGTTGATAGAATACCCTCTGGAAATACCGGATGCGTTGACCGTGTATCCAAGGCTGGGCGCTATATACGCAAAAAGACATGAGCTTGGGGGTCTGCGTAAGGATTCCATGTGGAATACTTCGCTGCCGGAGATCAGGGAGCTGGTCGGTCAGGGTGCAGAGAAGGTACGGAAATTCCGAACCATACAACAGAAAAACAGGGATAAGAAGAAAAAAAGAGAGAGGGAGTCCAGGTCACTGTGTATCTAAGGCAGAAAATAACTCTTGAAAGCAAACATAAGTTCTGTTATGATATAGTACAGCATGACAGATAGGGGAAGAGGAATATGAGCAAAATAAGTGTATTTGAAGAATGTCCTGTTTACGAATCGGAGCATTTCCTGCTGAGAAACATGAGGATGGAGGATGCAGACGGGCTGTTCCAGTGCTACAGCAATCCGGAGGCTGCAAAGTATTTTAATGGAGACTGCTGCGGCGATGACTTTTATTATACCGATTTCAGGCAGTTTGTGAAATGTATGGAATTCTGGGAGAGCCGATACCGGGAAAAGGACTTTGTCCGTTTTACGATCGTCCATCAAAGCACAGGGAAGATTGCGGGGATGGCGGAGGTCTGCCCCTCTTACAAATATTCGGCGGACGGTGCCTGCATGGGAATCCTGCGGCTTGACCTTCTGCCGGAACATGAGACCAGGGCAGACATCCAGGAACTGCTGGAAGCAGTCCTGGCCCATGTGTATGAAGATTTCCAGATCCGCTCCGTGATCATGAAAGCGCCGGAGGATGCAAGGATCCGGAGAGAGGTAGTGAAAGACCTGCACTTTGTTTCAGCCCAGGATGAGTGCAGCATTCCGTTTCAGGATTATTTTATCCGATATTGAGGGCAGATGAATCCAGGGAGAGTACATTCCCCGATGCTTGCACCGGGGTTGCTGATTGACATAAAAATGAATACGGAAAAGCAGAGACAGCAGATGCAGTAAGACCGGATCCTTTGTGAAAGGGCCGGATGGCTATGAGGGGATATCCCTTGAGGAGGGTCAGTGAAACTGGATCTGCTTTTTGTTTTGGAATGGGATGGGGACAGATACACAGGGATCACGCTGTGCTTTGTCAGATCTGCACAGTTTCGGAGCATCCGGTTTGGTAGGTTTTGTGAATGGATTTCTGCTTTCGCAGCTGGTATCGTGTGGTACTTGAAGCAGAGAGGATTCTTAAGAAAGGAGGAAGATGACATGGTGGAATGCGGCAGAGAGGAACAGTGGAAGGAGGCGTTGTCCCTGTGGGTGGACCGGGAGGTAGTGACGTATCTGAAGGAAAACCATTCCCGGTTTGAAGAGATCCTAAAGGAGCAGGGCTGTCTGGCTCAGACCTATCCCGCGATTGTACCTTTCTTGGATGGGGAAGGGGCTGTGGAGCTGACGGCAGAGGAACATCAGGCGGTCAAAGATTACCTGAGCCTGCGGGAAAAAACGGAGCTTTTGATCCGGGAATACCATTATTATTTAGGGCAGGCCATGCATATCCCAGGGCTGCAGGAGTTTGGCGTCCATGGGGCAGGGGAGGACAGCGAAAACCGGACAGGCCAGCTTTTGGACCTTCTGGCTGAAAACCAGATCGAGGCAGCGGACCGACGGCTCCGCTCCACCAGCACAGAGTACCGGGCGAGAGTGGAGCTGGAGTCGGAGACGCACAAAGCAGTCAGCAGCCTGGAGAAAACAGAGGAAATGCGGACTGCCATTGCCCGGTACGCGGATGCCATCCATGGACGCTGGCTTACATTTTATAAACTTTTTTACCAGTATGCGGTAGAGGATATTTTAAGATCATCAAAGGAAATCAAAGAACAGCAGGATTCATGAAGAAAGGGGAAATCAAATGGCATTACAGAAACGGATGCCGGGAACCGCGCATGAAAAAAGAAACTCCTGGACCAGGAGAAACGGACCATACAGTATCAGGGGAGAGCTCCGGGCCGGGATTTCCAGAAAGAAAAAAATACTGAACCGGAAAGTAAGACACCAGTCCAAGGTGCTCCTGCAGAATGCAGACTATAAGAAGATCTGTAAGTCAGGCAGGATGGTAAATTTTACTTGATCTGCAGCCCTGTATGAGCAGTGCGGCCATTTGATGGGCACCCGGCTGATGCAGGGCTGTATCCATATGGTTACTGTATGCGGAAACAATGCCGGGCGGAAAAGGCAACGGCTCATATGCGGGATACGCAGAGAATCCGTGGAACGATCCGATGTGGTATGGGTAGAGAACAGGAGGCAGAAATGAAAGAAGAACGATCCAAGGCAGGATGCCCCGGATATATTTTAGCGGTGGATCCGGAGCGGCAAGTTCCGGATTTATGGATCCTTCCCGGTCTCCCGGCCCTCAATAAGGTAGTCATAGGAAACATGGAAGATCCGGGAAAAGGCCTGAAGTTCCAGATCTGTGACATAACGCTGGTTTGTTTCAATCCTTGTGATTACATTTTTATCCATGTCATAGCCTTCCAGCTGGAGCAGATAGGATAACTGTCTTTGAGAATAGTTGTATTGTTTCCGAAGTGCAATTAATTGTTGGCTGATGAGGTTTTTCTCACCGGTCTTAGTCCTTGGTTTTGGCATAAGATTTTCTCCTGACATTGTCTCAGATTATATAGTTCCTATTGATTTTACCTGTTGAAAGATCAGAACAATGCTGAAAAGATGCCAGGCAGGACAGGAGTCTATTTATAGAGGGAAGAAAAGGGATAGGAGAAATCAGCATTAGAAAAGTAGAAATAAGCGAAATGATACGGCAGGAACACCTTACAGGATGCGTCCTGCTTTTTTGCTTTCAGGAGGTGACAGATTTTGGAAATGAGTGTATTTGAACTGCTGGCGATTGCCAGGGAGAGTGCAGGCGCAGACTACGTCAAGGGGGACCGGATCCTGTGTGGAAAACGGTATGCCGCGGATACGGAGCATATGCTGGAATTCCGGGTTTTAAACAGCCGGGAACCCTATGGAACTCCGGGAGACCACTGCCGCCTGTTCCTGACAGGGGCAGCATACCGGGAGCTGCGGGAAAAGGAGCGGCAGGAGAAGATCCGGGTGATCCATTACGCAAGGGTTCAGGGAAACACCCTCGTCTATGGGCCGCCCGCAGAGCGGCCGGCTTCCAGGGGGAAGGAACCCCAGCCTGCTGGGAAGAAAACATGTTCCTGACCGCAGTCTCTTCCTGCCTCTTCCCGTCTCTTAGGCAGGGCATTTCCGAAACAGTGTCTGAGAACCATACGTTTTCAGGAGCATTCTTCAAATGCAGATCAAAATTTCTGTCCTTATCCACGGAGATCGGATCATGGTAACGGTTGGGAATGGCAGGCCACAGGCCCCCCCCCGCCGTTCGGAACCGTTACGGATTACAAATACATATAGGAAGGAAGTGATATCCATGGTAATCGGAATCGACCATGGCTTTTATGCCATTAAGGGGCCCCATGTGGTGTTCCCCAGCGGGCTTGCGGTTTATGATTATGAGCCGTACACCACGCAGAATGTCCTGCAGTATGGCGGAAAATATTATGTCTGCGGTACAGGACGGCAGGCATTAATGAAGGACAAGACCGCCAATGACAATTACTATCTCCTGACCATGGCGGCGCTGGCACAGGAGATCCGGCACCGCAAAGCGGAGAAGCAGCTGGAGGTGGTTCTTGCGGCAGGCCTCCCCCTGTCCGGCTTCGGCAGGGAGAAGCAGGCGTTTTACCATTATCTACTGCGGGACCACCAGCCGCTGTGCTTTCAGTATGACGATGAGAAATACCGGTTATGGATTCGGGACGTGAAGCTGTTCCCCCAGGGCTATTCGGCCATTGCGCTGCATCCGGAGTTTGTGGACGGGGAGCCATCCGTCCTGCTGGCCGATATCGGGGGCTGGACGGTAGACCTGATGCGGCTGGACAATGCTGTTCCTAACGCAGCCACCTGCCGGAGCCTGGAGCTGGGGGTGATCCGGTGCATGGATGAGGTCAGGGAGCAGATCCGCCGGAGGATGGGGCTGTCTGTAACGGACAGCCAGATCGAGCGTGTCTTAAATGGGAGCACCTGCAGCATGGATGAGACCGCAAAGGAGATGATCTGCCAGCATGGGAGGCTCTACACCGAGCGGATTTTGTCCTCCATCCTGGAGGCGGGCTTTGACTTCAAGGCCATCCCGGTGGTGTTCCTGGGAGGCGGCGCTTCCATCATGGAGCGCAATATCAAGCCCCAGGACGGGCTGTGCCGGGGCGTGTTTTTAACCGATGTCCATGCCAATGCAGCCGGGTATGAACGGATCGCCGGGGAGATGCTCAAACCATGAGCCGGCCGGTGTTCTCTTTCCGGCCCAATCCGGAGAATCCGGAGCACCGGAGGGCATGGGAGATCCTGAAACGTGTTCCGGAAGGGCAGAAGAACCGGTTCCTGGTGAGGGCGATCCTGCAGGAGGACCTGGCGCGGCATCTGGAAGGATGTGTCCGGCAGGCTGTCCGGGAAGAGCTGGGGGAACTGCGGTTCCAACAGAGACCCGCAACTCCGGAGCCGGAAGTTCCGGGGGTAGAGATCCCGGAGCCGGAGATCCCTGGCCGGATGCTGGATTTTTTGTCCCGGATGGAAGGGTGAGGTACAGCTGGGGCCACGGCGTCTGCCGCGGGGACTGTTGTGCGTCCACAGGAAGGACAAAAGACAGGAAAAGGAGGTGGTGCCGTTTTGAGGGAGGATGAAACAATACGCCATTGTCAGGTATGCTGCATTTTGGCTCCCTATCTTTGTTGGGTATTGTGAATGGATATCCATCTGGTTTTCCAGTATCCTGTATGTAACAAAAGAAAAGGAGGAACCCGGAATGGCAGAGATGAAGAACATCTGCGGGAAGATCCCGATGGAACTGCACACGAAAGTGCGGCAGGAGATTGAACAGCGGGAGATCAGTACACAGCAATTCATCCAGCAGGTGATTGAAGAGCATTTCACAGAAAAAGGAGGACAAGTGAGCATGGTAACGAGGACAGTGGCAGTACAGGTATCAAATGAACTCTTCGAAAGGTTTAAGGCGGCGGTAGCAAAGAAAGGATGCAAGCAGAAGGATTTCCTGATCGAACTGCTCGAACGGGCAATCGAAGAGATTGAAGCGGAATTCGGAGAAACCGTGTCCGGGACACCATCTCAAGGGGAAGAACCGGAAAGCACGGAGACAGAAAACGAAGAAGTATCTGAACTGGCGGAAGTAGAAACCGGAGAAGGATCAGAGGAAGTAGAAACCGAAGAAATATGCGATTGCGAATCAGCAGAAGCTAGAGAAGGATGTGATTGTGAATCAGCAGAAGCTGGAGAAGCACCGCAGGAAGCATCCGAGAATGTAGAAACAGAAACCTCGGAAAATACAGAAGCACCAGAGGAACCGGAAGAGCAGGAACCAGACATCGAAGAGTCCTTCGAACCGGAACCCGATGAAGCGGACATTGCATAGCAGGATCCGGGGATTCCGGATACAAAAAAAGAGTATGACCAGGGACGGGATCCAAGTGTCCCGGTCCACACGGAAACGGCATGGGACGAAACAGCATGCCGTTTTTTTGTGGGGAGATCCTGTTCCATACCATCGTATGCAAAAAAGCCGCCGACGGTCAGCCTTAAGTATACCATCATATCCAGGCGGCCAGCGGCAGTTTTTCTGTATGCAGTCAGCACAGGAAGGAAAGGGGGATGCGGATGGATCTGAAAGAGCAATACTTCGGAACGGAGATCGAGATGACGGGACTCACCCGGGAGCATGCGGCCCAGGTAGTGGCGGAACTGTTCGGCACCTCCGTCTATTATAGGCACTCCTACGATTCCTGGCGTCTGCTGGACCGGGAGGGGAAGGAGTGGAAATTTGTGTATGATTCCAGCATTTCTGCACAGCGGCGTGCAGGCGGAAGGATGGTTCCGGCAGAATCGGAATACTGCACGGAAATGGTCAGCCCCAAGCTCACCTATGAGGAAATGGGAAAGCTGCAGGAAGTGGTGCGGTGTCTGCGGAGGAACGGAGCCAGGGTGAACCCCTCCTGCGGCATGCATGTCCATGTGGACGCATCCAACCATACAGCAAGGAGCCTCAAAAATGCATTGACGATCATGTATTCCAAGGAAGATATCCTGTTCCGGGCACTGAAAGTGCAAACCAGAAGAGAAGAACAATACTGCCAGAAAGTCCGGCCGATGGTGCTGGAGAAGATCCGCAGGATGCCGAACAGCAACATTTCCATGGAAAAGCTGAAGCGGACATGGTACGAGGGAGGGGATGGAAGCCATGAGCATTATAACTGTACACGGTATTATGCCCTCAACCTGCATGCTGTTTTCTCCAAAGGGACTCTGGAATGGCGGTGCTTTGAGAGTACCCTCCACGCAGGAAAGGTGCGGGCGAATATCACGCTGGCACTTGCCATTTCTGCCCAGGCGATCAACCAGAAGTGTACCCATATGAAGAAAACGGAGATCACAGAGAATCCCTGTTTCACATTCCGCACATTCCTGCTCCGACTGGGGCTGATCGGGCCGGAATACAAAAATGTCCGGGAGCACCTGCTGGAAAATCTGGAAGGAGATAAAGCATGGAGGTATGACAAAAGCACGTACAATTGTTTGAAAAGAAACCGTATAGGAGAGGAACGTTAGATGGAAGGGAGGTGAATGGAACGAAGGAGAATGCATATTATTTTGCCTATGGAAGCAACATGAACCTGGACCAGATGGAATTCCGGTGTCCGGCTGCCAGGGTGGTGGAAACGGTCCGCCTGGAGGACTACCGGCTCGTATTCTGCGGGATACAGCCGGGGAGTGGGGTGGCGACCATTTTCCCGGAGGAAGGCGGCCAGGTGGAAGGCGTGTTATGGGAGATCACGCCGGAATGCGAGCAGACCCTGGATGTATACGAAGGGTATCCGCGCCTGTATGGAAAGCAGGAGGTCCGTGTGCGGAACAAAGCAGGCATGCAGATGGACGTGATGGCTTATGTCATGAACGCGCCCTATAAAGAAAAGCTGGCCAGCCCGTCCGGGCTGTACCTGCGGGGAATCCTGGAGGGCTGCAGGGAGAACGGGATCCCGACAAAGATAGTCCGGGATGCAGTGAGCTGGACAAAAAAGGAAGCCGGAGAGCACACGAAGTGCCGTAGGGATCGGGAACGATAAGAGCGGGGGAACCATTTGAAACAGTACGGTTGGAATTATTTCAAAGAGAAAAAAGGAGAATGCAATGACATTTGATAAAATGAAAACAAGGCTGGCGGCCTTCGGGCTGGCACTGGTCATGGGGTTGGTTCCGGCAGGGAACCTGCCCGCTGTCCATGCGGCAGGGGAACTTTCCAGCCAGCAGGAACATGTAACACAGGAGAAGGCAAAGCAGGAGAATCAGCAGGAGCCCACCCAGGCACAGCACCGTGTCACGGCAAAGGACCTGGTCAAAAAGGTGAAGGATCAAACCTTTTCCATAGGGACCTCCCTGGAAGGGATTGTATTTGACCCTAAGAAGGATGAGGTTTCTTTCTATCAGGCGATCGGGGATGACGGAAGCGAATACCAGTCCTACAGGGCAGGAAGCTATACCGCCAGTTATCTGGTGACCCCGAAGGATCAGGGAGAGTGCTACGTAGTCACCCGGAAGATCATTTTGACCGATACCGAAGGGAGCGCACATGTGTCAGACAACGGCGGGGAAAAACAGAAAACGGATACCGATCCGGAGGACGGGGCAGATTCCAAGGATGGGGTAGAAACAAAAAAGGATGCAGGATCAGATCCGGATTCCGGCTCTAAGGAAGATGACGAGTTAAATACGGATTCCGGTTCGAAAAAAGAAGGCGAATCAGAAGCAGATTCCGATTCGAAGAAAGACGATGAGACGAATCCCGATTCCAGCTCTAAAAAAGAGGATGGATCGGATGCAGATTCCGGCTCGAAAAAAGAGGACGAATCGGATGCAGATTCCGGTTCTAAGAAAGAGGACCAGACGGATCTCGATTCTGGCTCTAAGAAAGACCCGGATGAAAAAGCGGATCCGGATAAGGATTCTAAGCCGGAGGAACAGCCGGAAAATAAACCGCAGGATACAGGAAATGGGAAGATCACCATCAGTGGTGGGAAGGGAGATACGGAGGAATCCCTGTCTAGGCTGCTCAAAGACATTGCAGAGGGCAGGATCCTGATTGTTTCCGCAGCCGGAAATGCTTCCGGGACTGTAGATTCCACTGTCCATGTGGAGAAAGGGGAAGAGATCCAATCCCCGGTTTCTCTCGGAGATCATAAAACCAGTTTGTTCCGAATCAACGGTGAGACAGCATACTGTCTGGAAGCGCAGGATTCGAAGCCTTTTACCGTAGATGCCGTATCCTCCATGCTGGAATCCAATGAAACCCTGCAGAAGGTTTTGTACTATGGATACGGCGGCGAAGGGGACCTGACCGGGGAATGTCTCTCTGGAAAGAGCAAGGAAGAAAAATATGTGTATACCCAGGTTGCGGCCAGCTGCGCATACGAAGGGCAGGGCGAAGCGGCAGGATATCTGCCGGAGGAGCTGCAAGATACAGAGATAGACGAATATCTGCAGTTCCTGTTCGGACAGGAAGCTCCGCCCAGCAACAGGCTGTCCCTCTCTGCGGCGTCTGTAGATGCAGTCCGGGAAGGGGAGGTGCAGAGGACACCGGAGATCCGGCTAGATGGGAACAGTAGGAATTTTATGGAACTGAGCATTCCTAAAAATATGACCTGCCATAACGTGACAAAAGACTCCACGATTACCGATGGAACCATCACAATCTATGGAGGCGATTCCTTCTATCTTTCTGCTGACAAGCAGGTCACCGGATCCTATGACTCCGGCGAACTGTCCGGTTCCCTTAAAGATCACTGGGAGATGCGGTTTCTGGCTTCCCGGGAAGGAAAAGCTGACACCGGTGTGTTTGCTTCCCAGCCTGCAGAGCCGGTCCGCCTGACGGTGAACTGGCTGAGTCAGGCCGAGATCCGACTGCTGAAAAAAGACCGGGATACGGGCCTTGCGCTGTCAGGTGCCGTGTATGGGATCTATCAGGATCCAGCAGGCAAAGACCTGCTGATGGAACTGCCGGAGACCGGGGAGAACGGAAACACGGTTAGTGATCCCATCAATAGGGGATTGGGGCAGGTCTATGTGAAGGAAATCAAAGCCCCGGAGGAGTATCTCCTGGATTCCAATGTGTATCCGGTGGATGTGGAACAGGAGGAAAGGGTGGAACTGACGGTATATGATGTCCGGGAACAGGACGGACAGGAAGAACCCATCACAGAAACACAGATTTCCAAGGTTGATGCAGTTACCGGGGAACTGCTGGAAGGCGCAGTGCTGCAGGTCTTGGATCCGGAAGGAAACCTGAAGGAAGAATGGACCAGCACAAAGGAAGCCCATATGATCCTTGGATTACCGGAAGGGGAGTACACGTTACATGAAGAAATGGCGCCTTATCAGGAGGGCTACGTATCGGCCTCAGACCTCACGTTCCAGGTATCGAAGGAAAGCATCGCAAAGGTGGAGATGAAGGATGGATATTCCAGGATTGATCTTTCCGTCCAGGACCAGACTACGGGAAAAGAGCTTTCCGATGCCGTCCTGCAGATCGTTGACCAGAACGGAACTGTCCTGAAAGAATGGGAGGCAGACGGGAAGCCGTACCGTGTGGAGAAGCTCCCGGCCAATGAGGAACTGACCCTGCGGGAAACCGCTGCACCGAAGGGATATGTGATCCCGAAGGAGATGTGCGACAAGAAGTCGCATAATAAATTGCTGGTCGTCAGCTACCCTATCCATTTGGGGTAATCCTACCACAATCTGCGTGAATGGTAACGTTCAGGTGGGAAGCTTGTGGGACAATATGGGAAACCTGACAGCCTAAGTCGGGCGTACTGTTAGGATAAGAGTGCTATGACGAATGTAAAGTGAACCATTGTAAGAGTCGTTACAGGGAATAAGTGAAATAAGGCTGATACACTTACACCAAAAGGTGCGGAGGTGGTTGCGGTGAGTTTCTCAACACCGTAACAAATGGACGTGATTCCTCCCGGCTCAAAGATGGCGTCTAAGGCATTCACAATTATTTATTATGCGGAACTTGGTAAGCCCTATGTGTTCCTTATATTTAAGGTATCGAAGCCGTAAGGCAGAGAAATGGCACAGAGGGTAGAGGAACGGGATAAAAAGCGAACGGCTCTGCTGTAATGGCGGGGCATAGGGGTTCAAGATTTGCCCTGACCCGAAAGGGTGCAGACTTATCCTACGGTATTTCATGGCAAAGAATGGAGGTAAACCTATGAACGGTAATAATTCAACGACGGAAACGCCAGTTTCTGAGAGATTATTGGACAGCAAGCGGCTTTCTATGCAGTGGAAAACTATCGACTGGAAGAAAGCGGAGCAGGAAGTTAATAGGCTGCAAGTCAGGATTGTCAAGGCAACTCAGGAAAAGAAATGGAACACAGTGAAGCGGCTTCAGTATCTACTGGCGCACTCGTTCTATGCAAAAGCACTCGCCGTAAGGCGTGTGACCACAAACAAAGGAAAGAAAACCGCAGGGGTGGACGGAGAAATCTGGTCAACACCTGCAATGAAGATGAGGGCTGTCATGTCATTGACAGACAAAGGCTACAAAGCAAAGCCGTTAAGACGTGTCTATATTGAGAAGAAAGATAAGAAAAAGAAACGTCCGTTAGGGATTCCAACTATGTATGACAGGGCAATGCAGGCGTTGTACGCTCTTGCATTAGAGCCAGTGGCAGAAACAACCGCCGACATGAAATCATTTGGTTTCAGAAAAGGGCGGTGCTGTCAGGACGCTTGCGAATATATTTTTGCGGCACTGTCACGCAAAGTATCGCCCGAATGGGTTTTAGAGGGCGACATCAAAGGATGTTTTGACAACATCAGCCATGAATGGCTGATAGAGAATATCCCTATGGACAAATCTATCTTGAAACAATTCCTGAAAGCAGGATTTATTTTCAAAGGTGAGCTGTTCCCGACAGAGGACGGCACTCCGCAGGGCGGCGTTATCTCGCCGATTCTTGCGAACATGGCACTGGACGGTATGCAGGAAATACTCATAAACCGCTTTGACTTAAGTGCAAAGGGGAAAGTGAGCGCCTTTGTCCACAACAAGAGCAAAGTCAACCTTGTGCGTTATGCTGATGATTTTATAGTCACGGCGGCAACAAAAGAGATTGCGGAGGAAGCCAAAGGGTTAATCCGTGAATTTCTGAAAACACGGGGGCTGGAACTGTCAGAAGAAAAGACGGTGATTACCCACATCAACGACGGATTCGATATGTTAGGCTGGACATTCCGAAAATTCAAGGGAAAGCTGATTGTGAAGCCGTCAAAGAAATCCATACAGGCAGTCGTGAGGAATTTATCTGACACGATACTGAAACGTGGGAAAGCATGGAATCAGGATGTGCTGATTATGAAACTGGACCAACAAATCCGAGGATGGACGAATTACCACCAGTCTGTGTGTGCGGCAGAAGCGTTTGCACATCTGGACTATATTCTCTATGAGTTATTGTGGAGATGGGCGAAAAGACGGCATCCGAAGAAAGGGCAATGGTGGGTTTCCACAAAGTATTGGCACCGCAGGGGCAACCAGAATTGGGTATTCTCTACGGACACAAAAGAGCTGATACGGGTAGACCATACGCCGATTGTCCGTCATACAAAAGTAAGGGAAGCAGCCAATCCGTTCCTTGATACGGAGTATTTCAAGCAACGCAAGTTTAATCAGGGAATGAAGAAACTTTCAGGAAGATTCAAACTAATCTGGAAGAATCAAAATGGCCGTTGCTATCACTGTGGAATGCCACTGGATATTTCGGACGAGAGGGAAATTTTCTTTAAAGTACCAAAGTCCTGCGGTGGCAAGGAGGAAGTGGCTAACATGGCGTATGTTCATGCTGACTGCCAACGAATCTATCTTGAGAGCCGCTCGAAAGAGTGATGAAATGCTTGAGCCGTATGAGTGGAAACGCTCATGTACGGTTCTTAGGCGAGAAAGGGCGGGTAACCGCCCCGACTTAGCCGACTAAGTTCCTCGTCATGGATACGGAGGAAGTCCAGTCCATAGAAATGAAAAATGCCAGGGGATCAGAAAAGGCATCCAAACCGGGTAATAATTCAGGATCAGATCAAACAACGGCTCCCAAGACAGGGGATGCCATGCATCTGCCGGTGGTTCTGCTTGTCGTATCCCTGCTTTCATTCACCCTACTTGTCGTGCTGCTGCTCCGCAGGAGAAGGAGATAGGCCAGAAAAGGTGAACCGCCCCATCAGATACAGAGATTCCGGCAGATCAGGTGCCTGAAAGTGCTTAAAAAGTGTGGAACATGCGACAAAGCGTGTCCAGGTGTACGGGGAAAGTACGGGAGTTGTGGCAGGAAGTGTTCACAAGTACCCGGTGGGAAGTGTTCGAAAGTCCCAGGAAAGTACACAAATGGAAACGAAGCGTGTCCTGTTGTGGAAAAAAGGGCTCCAAAACCGGAAATCTGCAGGAAAAAGTGTTCGAAAGTACCGGAAAAGTGCAGAATCTGAGACAATGGAAAGGGTTTTCCACAGGAGAGGTGTTCGAAACTCCGGGAGAAAGTGTTCGAAACTGCGTATGTGGGTTGTAGTGCAACGCTGTGTTTACAAACCAAGCGCAACGTCTTGTTTGCAGCCATAAGGAATAAAAAGAGAAAGCAGCAATAAAAAATACCGGGCAGGAGATGTCCCCTGGATTCAGGGAACGTCCCCTGCCCTTTTTGGAAAGGAAGGGATTGGTTATGAAACGATTTTATACAGCGGAATCCGTGACGGAAGGCCACCCGGATAAGCTCTGCGATCTGATCGCAGACAGCATCCTGGATGAGTGCCTGAAGCAGGACCCGGAGGCAAAAGTGGCATGCGAGGTGCTGGCGACCAGGGGGCATATCCTGATCGCCGGGGAGATCACCAGCAAATATGAACCCTATGTGCTCTGGACGGCAAAGGAAGTCCTGGAAAAGGTCGGATATCCATCCGGGGAGATCCACATGGAAGCACGGATCCACCACCAGAGCCCGGATATCGCCGGAGCGCTGGCATGCCCTTTGGAAAAACGGAAGAGGGTGCAAAAACCCGCCTTCGAATCCGAATACGGCGCAGGAGATCAGGGGGTCATGATCGGCTATGCCTGTGAGGAAACCCCGCAGAAAATGCCCATGCCTGCGGTGCTGGCAAACCGGATCACCGCGGAATTGTCCGCCTGCCGGAAGAGCCGGTATATCGAAGGGATCCTGCCGGATGGGAAAGCACAGGTGACGGTGGAATATGACAATGGAAAGCCCCTCCGTCTGGACAGCGTGGTGGTCTCCTGTCAGCATGAGGAAGAAAAAGATATGAGGAAGCTGGAGAAGGAGATCCGGGAGAAAGTACTCCTTCCGGCATTGCGCCTGCTCCCGCCGGATGAGAACACCCGGATCCTGGTCAATCCCTCCGGGCGGTTCGTGCAGGGCGGATTGGATGCCGATACCGGGCTCACCGGGAGGAAGCTGATGGTGGATGCCTATGGCAGCCAGGTGCCCCACGGAGGCGGGGCCTTTTCCGGAAAGGACGGGTCCAAAGCAGACCGCTCCGGGGCCTACATGGCAAGATACATTGCAAAAAATATGGTGGCCGCAGGGCTGGCCAGCCGGTGCCAGGTATCCCTGGGCTATGCCATCGGGGTGGCGCAGCCGGTGATGGTGCAGGTGGATACCTTCGGGACCGGCAAGGCCTGCGCGGATGACTGCTTGGCCCAGGCAGTTCCCCTGGTGTTCGAACTGACCCCGAAGCAGATCATCGACACCCTGCGTTTGAAACGACCTATCTTCCGCCAGACTGCCGCCTATGGGCATTTCGGCAGGAAGGAGTTCCCATGGGAACGCACTGACCGGGTGAAACAGCTCCGGGAGGCCCTGCTTTAATGCCCTGGTTTGGGGAAGAGCAGCTGGAAGCCGTCCGATCAGTGACGGCCATGGAGTATCTGCAAAAGCACCAGCCCGGTCGTCTGAAAAGATCCTCCGCAAGGAATGAATGGGAGCTGACCGACCATGACAGCTTCAAGATCAACGGGATCACCAGCAAATGGCATTGGAAGTCCAGGGACATCGGCGGGATCTCCGCATTGAATTTTCTGATCCGTGTAGACGGCATAGAGTTCCGGGAAGCGGTGGAGATGTTACTGCAGGAGAATCCCTCACTGGCTTGTCCGCCTGACCAGACGGAGGAAAGGCCGAAGAAGCCCTTTGTGCTGCCGGAGCCGTTCCGAAACTGCAGCCGTGTGCAGAGATACTTGAACAGCAGGGGGATCAGCAGTGAAGTGATCCGGTATTGCAGGAAGCTGGGGATTTTATATGAGAGCGCCCCGTACCACAATGCTGTTTTTGTTGGGATGGATGAAGCACAGAACCCCAGGTATGCCTTCCTGAGAGGAATTTATGAGAAAGACGGCAAGGCCTTCCGGATCGAGCAGGCCGGGAGTGAAAAGAAGTATGCGTTTTGTGTACCTCCAAGCGATGGGAGCATCCGGGTGGCAGTCTATGAAGCCTGCATTGACGCGTTGGCCCATATGACCTTGGAAGGAGGAAAAGCAGACAAATACCGCCTTGCGCTGGGAGGCATCAGCGCGCCGAAAGAAGCACGGAATGCAGGGGAAAAAGCACAGATCCAGGAAACCGGGGGAAGCAGAAATCAAAGGAATCCTGCGTGGAAGCACGCAAAGGATCCTCCGGCGCTGGTGCAGTTCCTGAAACTCCACCCGGAGGTTGAGGAGATCGAGATCTGCATGGACAATGATTTTGCCGGGAGATGGGCCTGCGGGCAGATCAAAGCGGCATATGGAACCCGTTACCGGATCCTGGAAAACCTGCCACAGACAGAGGGAGCGGACTATGGAGATCTGGCAGTGTGGGAGATGGAGCGGAAAAGAAGCCTGTCCAGGCAGAACGTGAGATGAATGAGAATGGGAGGTGAAGGACATCGCGGAGAAGTATATGAAAGAGGAACGAACAGAGGAAATGGAACCAACAGCAGAAAGGGAACAAGCGGTGGAAAGAGGATGGACATCCACAAGGGAAGCGCCGGAGACCTACAGGCTGAGGATCCCTGTGAGCGGCGTTTTCTATGGAGGCGGTCCGATGGGAACCAGGATCCCGTTGTCAGGAAAAGGGCTGAGGCATTACCCGCTGCAGATCCAGGCATTCCTCCATGAGATCGGAGGGCCGGGAGAAGGAACCCCGGCAGACAATGGGAGGCTTTTGGAAGAGGGGCTGATATCGGAGATCCGGGAAAAGATCGACTGGACGGATGTTTCCGTTTCCCGGGAAGGAAGTACCTTGTGTGGATGGCTCCAGATTCAGACAAAAGCACATCTTTCCGAAGAGGAATTACAGACGCTGTCCGCCTATGTGGAGGGCAGGTTTTCAGAAGGCTGGGGAGAGCATTTCGCAGACAGCAGGATCGCCGTTGCAGGAGGGATCCTGTGTTTTTGGTTTCGGCCGCCCGGAGTATATACATTTACCTTACAGAAGAAATATAAGATCACGGAGCATTCCCATCCCCGATACCCCTGGCTCCACCGGATCCAGGCACTGAAAACGGTCAATGAATGGATCGCGGCGGGGGATCTGGGAGGCTATGTCCAATCGGAACGGAACCTGTCCCAGGAGGGGGAATGCTGGATCTATGACGATGCGGTCTGCTGCGGGGAAGCCGTGATCCAAAAGGATGGAAAAGGATTTTCCCCGCTGATCGCCGGAAACAGCCAGATCTACGGGAGGGTCTGCGGGAGATATATCATCAAAGACACTATATTTCCGGGAGAAACCTATCAAAACCCTACGGAAGATGTTTTGATCATGGAGAACGGGAAACGGAATGTCCGGATGGAGGAGAAGAAGTTCCGGCCGCCAGAAAACTTTCAGCAAAGAGAAAGAGGAAAAAACGGCATGGAACGCTGATACAGAAATCCGACAGGGGAATAGGAATCCAGCCAAGATAGGAGATGAGGAACATAAAAAGCGGAAGGAATACGGAACAGATTACACCCCAGCAAGCAGAACGAACCCAGCCGGAACACGTCAAGCCCCAGCAAGCAGAACGGATCCAGCCGGAACAGGAGAACAGCCAGACAAAGAAATACATCCAGATGAAGCTCCTCAGCCCGCTGTCAGGGATCCATTTTCTCAAGGACAGCCAGGGATGGAGACACTACGTGGGCGACAGGGAGGGAGACCTGAATGGAAAGGATCTGGCAAGGTATGAGGAGGCGATCAAAAAGCAGGTGGACAGGGAGAACCAGCCGGAGATCCCGGGAGGCGATCCCTTTGACCCGATGGAGGATGAATTCCTCAGCCTGCCGCTCCGGGAGAAGACCGTGCGTGCCGGGATCTCCGTAGAAAAGATCAAAGATGTGCTGTACGGCTGTACCACGCTGCTTTTGAAAGCGCCATTGACTCCCCGGGAACTGGAGGAACTGTATGGGCATCTCACCATACAGTACAGTGACGGCTGGGGGGATTCGCTGGAGCAGACGGATATCCGGGTAGAGGACGGATTTATCAATGTCAGGTTTTGTGACACGTGGGACATAGACTTCTTCCTGCAGACGAACGAGGTAGAGGCACCCACCCCGGAGAGACGGAAAAGACCGGCTCCAGCAGACCAGAAGCCGATACCCCCGGATCCGGGAAAGCCCCGGTTGAAACTGCAGGTTCGTCTCCAGGAAGGAAATATTTTTTCTGTGCTGCCAGATGCCATCCAGCTGTTAAACCGGCATGGAAGGAGGGAGGAAGCACAAGGCCTGTATCACCGGGTTACGGAGACCGGGAACCGTTTTCAGGAGGCACTGGCAATCATCAGGGAATATGTAGAGATCGAACCGGTCAGTGCGAGAAAAACAGGAAATCTGAAAGAGCAGAAAACGAAAGGGAAGAAAACGGAAGGGAAGAAAACGAAACAGACAAAAGAGCAGGGGAGGTGAACCAGATGGGGAAAGAAACGGAGGCTGTATGGGATGGAATGGAAATGAAGATCCTGACGCCATTGACAGGCGATTTTTTCCAGGAGGAAGCATCCGATTGGGAAGAGGAAGTTGATCACGGCGGGGAACTGCTGGACGGCAGGGACCTCATGCCGTATATGGAAGCCATCCAGAAGCAGGTAGACCATGAGAATCGCCTGGAGGAAGGCGGAGAGGTCTGTAACCTGATGGAATATTTCCATGGCAGTGATCCCATCAAAGAAAAGGTGGAGTCTGCCATCGTTTCCGTAGAAAGTGCAGAAGGAGTTCTGTATGGCTGTACCACGTTAAGGATGAAAGAAAACCTGGAGGCGGGGGAACTGCAGGAACTGTGTGATTATATTACCGGCCAGTACAGCGATGGCTGGGGAGAAGCATTCGAACAGAGGGACATCCGGGTAGACGGCGGGACATTGAATGTACATTTCTGGCAGGGAACGGGAATGCAGTTCCGGATGCAGACAGCAGGGAAGAAACCGGATCCGGAAAATGAGAAAGCAGCAGATCCGGAGAAAGACGATACATGCGAACAAGTAAAAAAGGAACGTCCCAGGCTGCAGCTCATCGGCCATGAGGGAAATATCTTTTCTATCGTAGCTGACGCAGGCGGGCTGCTTTCCAGGAATGGCCAGAGAAAGGAAGCGGATGAGATGTATGACCGGGTTTTCCAGGCAGGCAGTTACCATGAGGCGCTGGGGATCATCAGTGAATATGTGGAAACGGAACTGAGCAGTGCCAGGGAAAAGAGAGATCAGAGAAAGCAGAAACAGAAGAAAAATCTGTGCCGATGAAAGATCCCATACACAAGGAATCCATGACACAGTTTATAAATACAGGAAAAAGAAAGGAAGGGATGCCTATGGAGAAAAGCTTGAAACTGGAGGAATTATTGAAAGAAGGGATGTACCCGGAGGAATCCGCAGGGGGAGAAGGCTGGAGGATCCTGCATGGGGATACGTTACAGCTGGTCAAAGCCTTCCGGCCGGAAATCTTTGACGCGGTAGTGACAGATCCGCCTTATGCTTCCGGCGGTACGAAGCAGAATGAGAGGAACCGGACTACGAACCAGAAATACAGCAGCATGCGTTCCGGAAATGCCCTGCCGGATTTTGACGGGGATAACAAGGACCAGCGATCCTGGACCCATTGGATGGCGGAGTGGCTTTTGGATGTCCGGAAAGCCTGCAAGAGCGGAGCGCCGATCTGTTTATTTATAGACTGGAGGCAGTACCCCTCCATCACCGATGCCCTGCAGTGGGCGGGCTGGATCTGGCGGGGGACGGCCGTATGGGATAAAGGAAGCTCCCGCCCCCAGAAAGGCCGTTTCCGCCAGCAGGCAGAATACATCGTGTGGGGGAGCAACGGCCCCATGCCGCTCAGCCGGCCGGTGGCGTGCTTACCGGGAGTATTCCGGTATGGGAATCCCCAGAACCGGATCCATGTGACGGAGAAGCCCCTGCAGCTGATGAAGGACGTGATCCAGATCTGTGAGCCGGGAGGGCGGATCTTAGACCCCTTTGCTGGTTCCGGGACCACCATCCTGGCTGCGGTGGAGGAAGGCTATGAGGCGGTGGGGATCGAAGTCACCGATACGTATTACGCCCTGGGGACGGAGCGGGTACGCTCTGCGCTGGAGACGGGCAGACAGGAGGAAGGCGGAGCCGATGAAGCAGGGAACTGAGATTGTGCTGGATTGGAAGCCAAACACAAGGTATGAAAAAACATGGAAAGCTCTGGCCAGGATGTGGGAACAGAAAACCAGAAAGAAAAAAGGGGGAAAACGGCATGGGTGATAAGATGGACTACCGGACATTCCAGGAGGAGATGAAAACGCTGGCAGAGAAAGCATTCCAGGAACAAGGGGATTATACCATTTCCTGGTATACAGCACAAAAAAATAATATTTCCAAGAGAGGGCTTATGGTCTCGGAACAGGGAACAGGGATCGGCATTACGGTCTATCTTGACGAGTACTACCAGGAGTACCTGCGGGGGGAAGCGCTTTCTCAGATCTGCGGCGAACTTGTGGATCTATGCCTGGAAAGTCAGCCCCCGGACATCACGGAATCCGAAGTGGCGGATTATGAAAAAATGAAAGGAAAGCTGAGGATCCGCCTGGCAGGCCGGGAACAGAATGCAGCCTATCTGGAAGAGGGGCCTTATCGAATGCATCCGGTGGGGGCAGAGGTCGTATATGTGGAGATTGCAAGGACCGAGGAGGGAAACTTTGGGATGCGTGTGACACACAAGAACCTGAAACAGTGGGGTGTGTCGGAGCAGGAGCTTTTTGAAACAGCCCTGGAAAATTCCCAAAAAGAAGATGGCATCAGATTCAAACCGCTTTGGTCAGAAATATACGAGATCTCTGGGCAGGAAATGCCGGAAGGGGAATCCATGGATCAGGACGGCCCGTATCTTCTTACCAACCAGTTTAGGGATCAAGGTGCGGCAGTCGTGTTGTATCCAGGAGTGCTGGAGGAGGTTTACAAAAAGATGGAAGGGGATTTCTATATCCTGCCCTCCAGTGTGCACGAGGTTTTGATTCTGTCCAAAGAGGCAGGCTTTACACCAGCGGAATTGAAACGGATGGTGATGGAGGTCAACCAGAAGCAGGTGGCTCCGGAGGAACGGCTGGGGAATGATGTCTACGAGTTCCAGGGTAAGACCGGCACACTGCAAAAATGTAAGATTGCAGAAAAGCAGATGGCCCGGTGAGATGGCCGGACATGTCTGAGACAGAACAGACATCCTATTGGATGCCCGGAAGAATCGTCAAAATAGGACAAGGTATCCAATAGGATGCTCAGAACAGCCATCAGAATAGAACAGGACATCCAATCGGATGCTCGAAACGGCTGTCAGAATGAAACAAGACATCCAATAGGATGCTCGAAATGGCCGTTAGAATGAGACAGGGCATCCAATCGGATGCTCGAAACGGCTGTCAGAGTGAAACAGGGTATCCAATCGGATGCTCAAAATGGCCGTCAGAATGGAACAGGGCATCCCATGGGATGCTCGAAAAGGCCGTTAGAATGAAACAAGGCATCCTATAGGATGCTCGAAATGGCCGTCAGAATGGAACAAGGCATCCCATAGGATGCTCAGAACGGCCGTCAGAATCAGATCAGGCATCCCATGGGATGCCTATGGAAGAAAGGAGGGATTGCAGCATGGAGAAAGCATTGGCTTATGTATGCTGTCCTGCAGACGTAGGAAAAGCAAAAATGCAGAAATACTGCCGGAAGATCTATGAACTGGGATATGTACCGATCTGTCCGCAGTTTGTTTTCGCTCCATATTTGGACGAAGGGGAGGCAGAGGATATGCAGGCGTTCCAGAGAATGTCCCATATGGTGCTCCGGAGATGCCGGATGGTGGTGGTCTGCGGAAAAGAGCTGACCGGAACGATGAACACGGAGATCAGCATGGCAGACCGGCTCCATATCATCTGCACCACGCTGGACGGGCTGGTCAGGATCAAGGAGGCACAGTAGATGGAAGAGAAGGAGAGACAGCGGCTGCGGACCGTATTTGACGGGCTCAGGCGATGGATCCAGGACATGGAAAATCTCAGAAATGTAGAGGGGATTGAAACACCGGAGATGGAAGATCCCTTGAGGAGAGGCCGCAAAAAGCTGGAAAAGCTGGGAAAGCAGCTGGGACTTTTAGATAGAATCGGATTACCGTGGTTCCAGTTTTATGAACTGATCGAGAATTCTATGTACGAGTTCCTCCCGGAGAAATATCAGACTTATCATGTCCGGATTGAGACGGTCATGGCCAACGGCCGGCAGGAGGATGTGCTGTATCTCTGGAAAGAGGGCCGGAAAAAGCTGCCGGGAATGCCCATCGGAGAATATACGGACCGTGTCGGGGACGGCGCAGATCCCTGGAGGATGATGGGGAAGATGGCACAGGATTATAAGAAACTGATCTGTCCGGAAAAGAAGCAGCAAAGGGAACGGTGAAAGCCTGCATGGAATCTGCCGGGTGGAGTGCCAACAAACGCTGGAACTGGTTTGGCAAGCATAGCGTTTGGATATCCCAAACGCAACTTTGGGGAGAACCCCAAGCCCCCGGAAGCAGAGAACACCATAGCATATAAAATTTAACAGAAAAATATCGTACCTGCTTTTCAGGACTAATTACAAAATGAGAAGGAGAAAAGAATGTTTATCGTATGGCTTATTGTCGGCATCCTGTTTGGCGGCATGGCAGGGATCCTAGCCATGTGCCTTTTGGCAGCCGGGGCAAAGTGTAACAGAGCGATGGCCCGTGCCAAACGGGAGATGGAGCGGAACGGTTATGGGAGGCGTAAGGTGATCCGGTTTGTCGACCACTTTAACAACAGCCTGTTCTGTATCCAGGACGGGGATCCCATCCAGCTGATCAACCAGAGGGGAGAGCGGCAGTTTAGCATCTGCCACTATCTGGATGATACCCATGTGAAGATTGATGGGAAGGCGTGGCAGCTCCAGGAGTTTGCAAAGGAAATGGCGAGGAATGACATCATTTTCATGCCCTTGACCATGCGGGCGTTGGAAGCGAAGGGAGGCCCGGCATTATTATGAGAAAAAGGGTTATAGCAGGCAATGTGGCATACGCAGCCATGGCAGGAGCCCTGCCCCTGAAGAAAGGCGGCGAGTAAAGATGGGGAAGCAAAAAAGCCGGACTGTCTACGCAGAATTCCACAGGAAGCCCCTGGACGGATGGGAATTGGCAGATCCGGTCTATCCAGGGGAAACATGGAAGGCACAGATAGAAAAAGGAGTCGAGCTTTCCAAAGAAACATTTGAACAATTCCAGGAAGAACTCTATAGGCATTACGAGTTCCTTTATGAAAACGGCGGCGATATGTATCTTGATGACGAGGGGCAGTGTGCCCACAGCCTCCTGGTCACCACACCGGAGCGCAGGGAAGGGATCCTGGTACAGTCAGAGGGTTTCCCCTATGTCCGGTATGGCGCGTATGTTCCGGACTGCGGAGTGTTTGACCTTTCCGCAATCCCATGGGAAAGCCATGTGCCGAGACAGACAGAACCGGAACAGAAGACAAAAAATAGAAAGCCGAAACAACAGAAACAGGAAAGGGGAGAACGATGAGGAAACGGAACCATGTGATACCCGTGCGGCTCAATGCCAAGGAGCTGCGGTATCTGGAGGAACAGGTGAAAAAGAGCGGGCTTTCCCGGGAGGAATATCTCCGCACCCTGATCATGGGGGCGGAAGTCCATGCCAAGCCCTGTGAGCATCACGGAGACCTGCTGCGGAAGATCGCAGGCTTATGCAACAACGCCAACCAGCTGGCCCATGTGGCCAACGCATCCGGTACGGCCAGCCCGGAGAACCTCCGGGAAATGCTGCGGATCTCCCGGGAGACCTGGCAGCTGGTAAAAGAGGAATGGTGACCGGGCTTGGCCTATACCAGTATCCTCCCGGTCCACCGTCTGGACCGCTCGATTGATTATATCAAGGATGAAAAGAAAACCAGGAAGAGATCCGAAGCCGCCGGTTCCTTAGAAGAGGCGGTGGACTATGCCATGAACCGGGAGAAAACAGAACTGGCGGTCTATGAGGATTCCATCGGATGTACCTGTGATTCTGCTTTTGCAGACATGGTGGCGACCAAGAAACGGTTCCACAAGCTGGGCGGCGTACAGGGCTACCACCTGATCCAGAGCTTTGCGGAAGGAGAGGTGACACCGGAACTGGCGCATCTGATCGGTCAGGAACTGGCGGATCAGCTATTAAAAGGCCGGTTTGAGGCCGTAGTTACCACGCATCTGAATACCGCCCATTATCATAACCACATCGTCTGTGCGCCCATAAGGGGCAGAGTAAATCCGCTTAGCAAGCGGCAGGCGCGAGGTTTCATGCCTGTGGTCAACGGCTAACCTGGATGGGGAAACCCAAAGGGAACAATAGCACGACCGTAAAGCTACGAGTTGGCAAGTTGTCATGCCACGACTGAGTAGCAAGACCAAAGTTCATATAAGGATAAAGCCTATACTGGTTAAACGGCAGTCCAAGGGACATTTGTGGTGGTCGTAACGGAAGACAGCTATATCCGTTGCGCTGCACATCTCCGTCAGGAAATACGACTGATAGGAGCGAAACCAATGTGCAGTCCGTATGTATCAGCATAAAAGGACGAAAACCGTATCCGACAATGAACACAGCTTTTTACTCTGTTACTAAATGGGGATTGCCTAAGTTGGAATGCTTGCGAGAGCTATGGGCACAGGTCCTGAATATCCAATATGGCAACGGAGCCGCCGTAGTAGTCCGAGCGTGTTAATGGCACGCACATGGCGAAGGGCGGCAGTTCATTCAATTCAGTACAAAAGAAAGGAAGGTGCGTGAGGCACTATGAGAAATCCAGAAAATGTATTGAACAGTCTGCAAGAGCATTCAGCTCAATCCGGCTATGTCTATGACAGGCTGTACCGTAATCTGTTCAACAAGGATTTTTTCTTACAGGCATATCAAAATATATATGCCAGTCAAGGAAACATGACCGCAGGAACAGATGGAAAAACTATTGACGCAATGAGCCTTGAAAGAATTGACAGGCTTATTGCAACCCTGAAAGATGAATCCTACCAACCCAAGCCGTCCAGACGGACATATATCCCTAAAAAGAACGGAAAACTCCGTCCACTGGGGATTCCGTCCATTGATGACAAGCTGGTACAGGAAATTGTCCGAATGCTGTTGGAATCAATCTACGAAGACAGCTTTGAGGATACCTCACATGGCTTTCGTCCTAACAGAAGTTGTCACACAGCTTTGAGAATGATTCAAAATCGCTTTGTCAGATGTAAATGGTTCGTAGAAGGAGATATAAAAGGCTTCTTCGACAATATCGATCACAATGTAATGATCGGTATTCTTCAAAAGAGAATTAAAGATGAGCGCTTTCTACGCCTTATCCGTAAATTTCTCAACGCAGGATATATGGAAGATAACCAACTGCACCAAAGCTACAGCGGTACCCCGCAGGGCGGCATTATCAGTCCCGTTCTTGCCAATATCTACCTCGACCAGTTCGACAAGTATGTGGCAGAGTTCAAGAAATTGTTTGACCATGGGGACAAACGAGCCATTAATGTGGAATATCGTAAGCTGAGCGACAAAAGAACCGGACTCAAGAGAAAATTGGAAAAAGCACAATCAGAGGAAGAAAGGCAAGTTCTTCTGGAAAGTATCCGGGAATTGGACAAGGTTCACAAAACCATTCCCTGCAAAAATCCGATGGACACAAACTTTCGTAGACTGCAATATGTCCGGTATGCTGATGACTTCATTATCGGTATCATCGGAGCCAAGAAAGACGCACAGGCTGTCAAGCAGATAATCGGCGCATATATCGCCGAACAGTTGAAATTAGAACTGTCGGACGAAAAGACGTTGGTGACCAAGGCAACAGACAGAGCAAAATTCTTAGGATTCGAAATCAGGGTCACACCGCAGAGCAATCATGCCAAGAAAACAAAAAGCGGCTTCAAGGCTAGAAACTACAGCGGTCATGTAATGCTGGAAGTTCCGACTCTTGTTATACAGAAGAAGTTGCTGGAACTGGGAGCCATGAGAATTGATGTCCATAATGGGACAGAGATATGGCACCCCACGCATCGTGGAAAACTTATTGGGCGAACAGATTTGAGTATCCTAGAACAGTACAACGGCGAGATACGAGGATTCTGCAATTATTATGCGATTGCAAACAATCGTTCTAAGCTCCATAAATTCCGCTATATCATGGAATACAGCTTTTACAAAACTTTGGCATGCAAATACCGTACGACAAAGCAGAGAATTATTGCACAGTATCGTATTGGAAAGGACATCGGCGTAAAATTTCAGGATAAGCACGGCAATGAACGGATTCGACTCCTATGGAAAGGCAGTCTTGCCAGAAATAAATATCCTTTGGGAAAAGAAGCGGACATTATTCATAAGCCGAAAGACACCCTAAAGAAGCCCAGCCTGGGAACACGATTGAAAGCAAATCGGTGTGAATGGTGCGGAAAAGAAACCCCGGCGTTGGTAATCCATCAAGTACGAACGCTAAAAGAGTTGGATGAAAGTCAACCATGGGCAGCTTTTATGAAGAAGATTAACCGGAAAACATTGGTGGTCTGCGAAAGCTGTCACACAAAGATTCACGGAGCAGACTGTGAATGGATGGAGAGCCGGATACAGCGAGAGTTGTAAGTCCGGTTCGGGGGCGAGTGCCCGGAAACCTACTACAGCAATGTGGAAAGGCGCTGGGTACTTAGCCTACTCAATTCCGTCAGTATGGCAGACGGGAAGAAATACCGTAGCAATGCTAAAAGCTATTATGAAGAGATCAGGAAGATATCCGACGGGCTTTGTCAGAAGTATGGCTTATCCGTCATTCAGGGAAATGGCAGCAAAGGAAAATCCTATGCCCAGTGGCAGGCAGAAAAAGACGGCAGGCCGACTTGGCGGACAGCGATCCGCATGGATATCCGGGAGGCCGTACAGGAGAGCTTCACATGGAAACAGTTCCTGGTACAGATGGAACACAAAGGATATGAGTGGAAGCTGGATCGGAAATATCCCGCCCTAAAGGCTCCCGGCATGGAGCGGTTTGTACGCTTAAAAAGTCTGGGGACAAATTATACGGAGGATAAGATCCGGGAATGGATCTTAAAGCCGAAAGAAATCAAACACACCCGGTCAACCCGGCCGAAATCCGGAGAATGGAGCCAGAAGCAGGGCAGCAAAAGTGCCGCGCCAAAGAGGAAGCTCACCGGCCTGCAGGCGCTGTACTATTCCTATCTTTATCAGATGGGCGTCCTGAAAAAGCGTCCGCCAAGAATCTCCTATCTGGTGCGGGAGGATATCCGGCGGTTAGACAAACGGGTGGAACAGATGGAATTTCTACAGAAGCATGGGATCACTACCCGTGAACAGCTCTCCGGGTTCCGTAGTCCCAGAGAAGAGCAGGTGGTATCGCTTTTAAAAGAGCGCCGGAGGCTTTACCGGATACAACCGGATTCACCAAGGATTGGCGAGATCTCGGATCAGCTGAAAAAACTCAGAAGGGAGATCAAAATGTCCATACAGATTGAAACACATTCCAGGGAAATGGAGGAACGGATACGCCAGGCAGAGCAGCAGGATACACAGAAAAAGAATCAACTATCAGGGAGGAAAACGGATGTCAGAAATGAACGGGAAGGAAAAGGAACAAAATAGTATAGGATCCATGGATACAGCGCTATCAGATATAGCACGATCAGATACAGCACCATCAGATATAACGCAATCAGATACAGCACCATCAGAAGCAGGAACTGATGAGACCCATACAGGCTACACAGGAATTCCGGTCACCTATTATCCGATCAACGAAACTGCCGCCCGCAGGGCGAAAGAAATGAACAGCTTTTTTGACTACCAGCCCGGAAGCGCGACAAAAGAATACCGGCACTGTGTGGATGAGGCTGTGAAGATCGCGGAGCAGCAGAAGGAACGGGCGGATCCCATTTACCATGAAAAGATCGACCGTCTTGTAGATCACTATGCCCGGAAGCTGGCCGACAACATGAACAAAGGATATGACATCGCAGCCCGCGTGCCGTCCGTGATGATCGCAGGCGCTTCTAACTTTCCTGTACGGAAAAAAGAAAAGCAGAATGCGGCAAGTGATAAAAACATGGAGGAATGGCGGCAGATCCAGGGGCTTCTGGATCAGATCCGAAGTACCGGGATGGGCGGTATCCGATCCGACCATCCCCATGCGGTGGAGCTGTTGGAGCAGAAGCTGGGACGGTTAGAGAGCACCCAGAAGCTGATGAAGGATGTGAATGCCTTTTACAGGAAAAATAAGACTCTGGACGGATGCCCCCTGTTGGACGGGGAACGGATTCACAGGCTCAAGGCTTCCATGGAGCGATCCTGGCATCCGGAACCGAAGCCTTTCCCCTCCTATCAGCTCACCAATAATAACGCGGAGATTCGGCGTCTGAAACACCGCATCGAGGAATTGAAGCAGAATGCGGAGGTAGGATTCTGCGGATGGGAGTTTGACGGAGGGGAGGCGGTGGCGAACCAGGATGCGGGACGGCTGCAGCTCTTATTTGAAGAGAAGCCCAGTGCAGAACACCGCGCCCAGCTGAAAGCAAACGGATTCCGGTGGGCCCCAAAGGAAGGGGCCTGGCAGAGGCTGCTGAACCGGCAGGCGGTCTACGCTGCGGAACGGATGGAATTCCTCCGTCCGCTTTCCGGACAGACGCCCAGCGAACTGCAGCCCAAAGCAGAGAAAAAGCCGGAAAGATCCATGCAGCGTTGAAGAAGCACAGATCATGAGCAGGAGTTGATGAAAAAAATGCTTTGTGAGCAGAACAGCGGAGATGAGAATACATTTCCAGTCAGTTCAGTAAATGACAGAAAAGAGAGAGGAGGGAGCGCGATATGAACCTTGGAGGTGAGGCGGCAGATCAGGTCGTCCGTTATTCTTTGGAGGGGATCGACCATGGGTTAAGGCTGTCCGGTACGATGGCAAAGAACCTGGCGGTTTTTCTGGCGGCGGTCATGAAAAACAACCAGAAGAGCTACGGCAGGATCTCCATGGCACGGATGCTGAGGGAGAACCGGCCATTGAAATTTTTCACGGTTCCATCAAACAGGATCTATGAATTCGCAAAGGAAGCCAAAAAGAGGGGCCTCCCCTATGTGGTGATCCGTGACCGGAAAAATCCAAAACTATGCGAGCTGATGGTCTTTGCCGATGACGCGGCAAAGGTGAACCGGGTGATGGACCAGATGGAGCTGGATTTCCTGAAGTCGGAAAATGGGGAAGCCGTGCAGGAGAATGTGAGGGAAATAGAACGGATGGATCCATTCGGGAATTCCCAGGAAGCAGAAAGAACCGCCCAGACGAAAAAGAATTCCAGAAAAGCAGAAGGAACAACACAGTCAGGGATAGATTCTACAGTAAAAACCGAAACCATGGAGATGCCGGAGGGCGAGATCCAATTCGAGCTCAGCGATTTTGAGGATGATTTCAATGTCGGGGAACTGCCGGGCATGGGCAGATCTGAAATGAGCGGATATGGAATGGACGAAACTGAAATGGAAAATTTTACCAAGGCGCAGGAGGGAAGGAATCTGTCCGAACCTTCCTCGCGCAGCAACGGTATTTCTTCCGGACAGGGGGAGCAGAGTAAAAAGCCCTCGGTGCGGAAGGAACTGGAGCAGATCCGGCAGGAAAAGCAAGAGGCGGGAAAGAAGCGGGCTCAGAAGGACAAAAGCCGCGGGAATGGAAACCGCCGAAGCAGAAAGAAAATGAAGATCAAAGAGAAAGGAAGGTGATGGGATGGATTTATCACAGTATTTGCAGAATAGGGCAGACACCCCGGCAGATGCGGGTCAGCAGTTATCGAAGGAAGAATACGCAGCCATGAAGAAACAGGAACGGGAGGAAGTCTGGGCAGAGGTGGATTCCAAAGCCCAGGAAGTCTTCCGGGACGGGGAATCCTTAAAGGGTTTCTTAAATTTCATGGCCCGGTGCAAGCCGCAGAAGGCAGCCAACCTCCTGCTCCTGTACAGCCAGAACCCAGAGATCCGTCAGGTCAAGACCTTCGATGGATGGAAGAAGGAGCATAAGACCCTGCGGGCAGGGGCACACGGCTATACCTTTATTGCGGACCAGAAATATGAAAAGGACGGGGAGACCCGTCAGGGGTATGTGATCTGCAAAGCCTATGACATCAGCCAGATCCGCACGAAGCAGCCGGAACCGCCGGAGCCAAAGCCAATCCAGACGCTGATGGGCGCCCTGTTAAAAGATACGGAAACGAAGATTTGTATTGCAGACAACCTGCCGGACCAGGTGCAGGCCCAGTATATCCCCAGGGAGCGGACCATCTACGTGCGCAACGGCATGAGCGAGGAAGTGACCTTCCATGCCATCAACCGGGAGCTGGCCTGCGCTGCCATGGATGCCCATGACGGCACGTACAGCCGCACGCAGGCTGCCCCCCAGGCGTTCTGCGCGGCCTATGTCATGGCAGAAAAGTATGGGGTGGACCATTCCGGGTTCCAGTTCGACAAGATCTGTCAGATGCAGGATTATGGGAATAAGGAACCCCAGGAGCTCCGGGCGTTTATCGGCAATGTGAAAAATGCGGTGTACACGATCTCCCGGCATATCAACCGCAACTTAGGCCAGCCGGAGCAGGAATTCATGCCGGATGAATTTTCTGTATCCGAAGGAATGAAGGGAGAGGTACAGCCGCCGGAGATACCCAAGGCGGAGGAACCGGAAGAAAAGAACCAGAAGCAGAAAGGCAGGAAATCCAAGAAGCAGGCGGAACGATAGAAAATGTGTCGTTACTGTTTACTCCCCAGCCAATCACTACGCTGATTGGCTGGGGGGATGCATGCTGCGCCTTGAATAGAATTCAGCCCCTCGCCGAAGGCGACTTAAAATAGGCTGAATTCGCTACAGTTCGCTGGCTGGCCAGTGAACTGTAACAATGTGTCCGAAAGTTCACATTCTAATCCGTCATTTGTATTGACATTTCGTATCATCTGTCATAGACTTATTTATGCGGATGGTGTTCCGATACAGAGAAGCCATTTATAAAAAACATCCTACCTGAGAGGATATCTCCGATCAGGGTATATTCTATTGTCTTGTTTTATCTTTCCTGCTATCCGGGAGATTTTCAAAACTGCTATAGAGAAAAAACAAACAAAATATTTTTAGTAAAACCGCATTGTCTGCAAAGATGATTTTTGATATAGTTATAGTAAAGAAGGTTTCCCTGTAAGGTTTTACGGAAAGGATAAAGGATATGGGTACAGAAAACTTGAAACAGGCTCCGGAAACTGTGGAGCCCGAAGCACAGACCCTTGCCATCCAGCATGAAGACGTGGCTTTAAAGACGGCCTTCAGGTATTTTTCGGATGTGTTGCTGCCGTATTTCGGGATCAAGGGGAAAGCCGTGGGGATTGCGGCAACGGAATTGGTGCATCTGGACGTAAAGGTCTTCCACGAAGACTTTAACTTTGACATGGAAGACGGCTCATGTGCGCATTTTGAGTTCCAGAGCACAAACGAAGGGCTGGAGGGCTTAAAGAGATTCCGGGCCTACGAGGCGCTGTATAGCTACCAGCATAAGGTTCCGGTCACCACTTATGTGCTGTTTTCCGGGAAGATCCAAAAGCCGATGGCGGAATTTACAGAGGGCGTAAATACATACCGCATCGTCCCGATTACAATGCAGAGCCGCAATGCGAACCAGGTGATCAGGGAGCTTCAGGAGAAGCAGGAATGCGGCGGGAAACTTACGAAGGAGGATCTGGTTCCGCTGACGCTCTGCCTGTTGATGGGCGGGGAGATGCCCCTAAAAGACAGGGTGGAGGAAGCGTACCGGATCACACGGGGGGCAGGCTCTGTCGGACAGGATGAGCAGGATAAGATTGAGGCAGTATTGTATATCATGGCGGATAAATTTTTAGAGTCCGCTGAGAAGAAAGAATTGATGGAGGCGGTTGGAATGACAGAATTGGGACAGTTACTGGTGAATAGAGGGATTGAACAGGGAATCGAACAGGGAATCGTGCAGGGAATCGAACAGGGAAGTGAGCAGGAAAAAATAAAAATTGCTAAAAACCTGATTGGGACTCTGGATGAGAGGATCATTGCGGAAAAGACAGATCTTCCGTTGAAAACGGTACTGGAATTAAAGAAGAAAGCAGCCGTTCCTATGGCGTAACCTTTTCAACTTTATTACGCTGTTTGTTATGAGATGGAATAGAAGAACAAAAATAGAATCATTGATCGAAAGCCACAGACTTCTAAAAAAGAGGCCTGTGGCTTTTATTATTATGAAGTATCCGGCAAAACGCGCCAGTGACATTTTTTGCTGGATTGTCTCACAGGATGCAGGAAAAGCTGCAAATAGCGGGTTTCCTGTGTCATTCAATAAGTGAAGAGATGAAAGAGAGGTAGATTGATTGACAAATAGGAAAACAAAAAGAGTAATTTCAGGCCTGCTGGCTGCCGTAACAATCCTGTCAGCCTTGATCCAGCCAGCTTCGGCTTTGGCAGAGGATCCGGAGCCGACAGCCTATGAAGCAGAGTATCCGGCATTGGAAGCCATTCGGTCAGTACTGGCAGAGGATGAGATCGTGACGGCAGGAGATCACGAAATTGAAGCCGGGAGCAGCTTTGACATAGAGTATGATTTTTCCGGCATGGAGATTCCGGAAGAGAAGGTAAGGGTGAAATTCCACGAAGCAAAGAACCAGTCCGGGCAGGACTTTGACACGGATCGGCCAGACTCATACAAAGCAGTATATTTTGTGGAGCCTGTGAGCGGAAATCCATCTTACCATATCTGCCGGAATATCATCGTTAAAGAAATCCCGGGTGCATTACAGTCAGAATCTATGTCTGAAAACAGCCAGGGAGAACCGTTCGGGGAGCCTAGTCAGGACAATGAGGAATTCGGACCGGACACGGAGGCTCCGGATTTTGAAGGCCTGGAATCCGTCTCATCAGACTCCCTGACAGAAGCACAGATGGAAGCCGTCATAGAGGATATGGAGCAGTCTGAGGATGCCCATGAACACGCAGAGCAGATCGCGGAGGACGGCGGCCTGCTGCTGTTTTCCATGGATACCAGGACCACAGCCAAAAGATCCAGGGCCGCCTCGGGAAGCGCCTCCCTGGTGACAGGCGCGCAGGTCTTCTATCCCACCAATCTGGGAAACTACTCCACCAACATGTTCACCGTGAATGGAAGGATCGCATACTGCCTGGAATCCGCCAAGGGCACACCGGCTACGGGGAGCTACGCGTCCCAGGTCCTGGAGAGCAATCCCAACCTGCAGAAAACCCTGTACTATGGATACGGCGGCGCCGGGGATCTGACCGACCAGTTCATGCCCCAGTTCGGGGGCGAACTGAAATACGTGTTCACCCACATCGCGGCCAGTTATTTCTACTGCGGCATCGACGGGTTTGAGGGCTGTACCATGGAAGACCTGCAGGAATGCGGGGTATTGGGATGGATCAATTACCTGGCGGACCAGCCAGCGCCCCCAGACCCATATCTGAGCCTGTCAAAAACCGCACTGAAAGCAACCGGCAACGGCTCGGAGCAGCGGACAGAAAGTATCTGGCTGGAAGGGGATTCCAGAAACAGCATTACCTTAAGAATCCCGGAAAACGTGACGTTCCATAACGAGGATAGCAGAGAAACTCAGACCGGCGGAAGCGTCCGGATCTCCGGAGGAACCAGTTTCTATTTCACCGCCCCCATGAGTGTCAGCGGCACCTGGGATACCGGAGAAATGCGGGGGAGCCTGCGGACCATCTGGAAAGCCCTGGTGGTATCCACCGGGGACGCCAACCAGGATATCGGAAGCTATTATGAGGAAGAGAGCGGGAATTCGGTCCGCTTTTCCGTACAGTGGATGGATCTTACCAGGGTGAAGGTGGTCAAGGTGGATTCGGCTTCCAACGCAAAGCTGGCAGGAGCGGTGTTCGGGATCTATCAGGAGGAAGCCTGCCGGAACCTGATCGCGACCATGCCTGCCACCAACCGGAATGGGGAATCCGAAGTGGAGATCGCAAAGACCCAGGATACGGTCTATTTGAAAGAGATCACCGCGCCTTCCGGATATCGGTACAATGCCACCGCCTACCGGGTGGCACTCAAGACAAACCAGACCGTTTCCACTACGGTCCCGGATATCGAACAGCTGGGAAACCTGACCATTTATAAAGAGGGGGAAGTCCTGACCGGAGCCGCTCCTCATGAAAACGGGCTTACATTCCAGTATGGGAACCGGAAGCAAAAAGGAGCTGTATTTAACGTCTATGCGGCGAGGGATATCGTGACACCTTCCGGAACGGTAGTATTCAAATCCGGACAGCTGGTCGCAGAGAACCTGGAGACCGGGGCGGATGGTTCCGTCACGGTAAAGAACCTGCACCTGGGAACCTACCGGGTAACGGAGGTTCAGGCCCCGAAAGGATTTTACAATGCAAAGGAAACGAAGGAGGTCGTGATCGCATATGCCGGGCAGACGGCAGAAACGGCCTTTTCCACTGCCACCTTCCAGAATGACCGCCAGAAAGCGGAGGTGAGCATCGTAAAGAAGGATCAGGATACGATGAACGGTCTGGCCGGAGGTGTGTTTGGATTATACGCATCGGAAAGCATCAAGAATGCAGACGGAAATCCGGTTGCAGAAAAAGATGCATTGATTGAGAAAGCCACCACTGGCACGGATGGAAATGCCGTATTCACTGCGGACCTTCCCATCGGATTTGGTTACTATGTGAAGGAGATCCAGGCCCCGCCAAACTATTTGAAGAATGAGGAGGATACATACGCCTTCCGGTTTGAAGCAGCAAACGGCAGTGAGGCGAAGGTGTCCTTTGCCCATACATTTACCAATGAACGGGCCAGTGCCACGATCCGGCTCATGAAAGTGGACAAAGAAACAGGCGAAAGTATCCCCCAGGGAGACGCTTCGCTGGAGCATGCGGTCTATGGGCTGTATGCAAGGAAGGACATCCTTCATCCGGACGCAAAGACCGGTGTACTTTACCAGGCCGGGGAACAGGTTGCCACACTGACCACGGATGAAGAGGGAAAAGCGGAGATAGACGGCCTGTATCTGGGAGAATATTTCGTAAAGGAGATCACCCCGCCAGCCGGTTACCTGACCGATGAAACCGAGTATGATCTGGTCTGCAGCTACGAAGGGGAGCTTTCCGCTGTCATTGAGAGGGACTGTACCTCCCCAGACCAGGTGATCAAACAGCCCTTCCAGATCGTGAAAGCAGCAAACAGCGGGGAAACGGACGCGGGCCTGCTTGCAGGGGCAGGATTTACGGCTTATCTGGTTTCTTCCCTGCATACAAAGGAAGACGGGGGATACGATTTTGATTCGGCAGCCCCGGTGGTGCTTGGAGCCAACGGGGAGACCGAGATCTTTACCGATGAAAACGGCTATGCCTGCAGTATTCCGCTGCCCTTTGGCACGTACCTCGTGCGGGAGACCACGGTTCCCCAGAACTATAAGCCGGTCAAGGACTTTTTGGTCCACATCACAGAGAACCATCCCGATACGCCCCAGGCCTGGCGGGTGCTTTTGGATGAGGAATTCGAGGCAAAGTTGCGGATCATAAAGAAGGATGACGAGACGAAGAAACCCGTCTTAGTGAAAAATGCGGAGTTCAAGATCTATGACCTGGACCGGGAGGCTTATGTGGAGCAGGTGACCACCTA
>NZ_JBQIKP010000029.1:0-60664 GCF_056796775.1 Schaedlerella sp. | reverse complement strand
CTGCTGTCCACCCAAGACTCGCTTGGTGCGGTATAGCTTGTACCTTACACCGTAGGACTTTCACCCACCGAATTCCAAGCCCTTAGCTGGGCGCACCCTATCGAGCAAAAACAGCCATGAGATCATCTCACAGCTGTTCTTCCCTACACCATAATATCAATATTGTCTCCAAGTCCCGGCGTAACCGCGGCAGCATCCATCATCTGCATCATGGCTTCGCTTGTGGCCTCCGCCGTATCAAGAACCTTGGACATCATGGCAAAGCTGATATTGGTACTCAGCCTTTCCATCGACATCATCGTTGACAATGCAGGAATATCCATAGGGCACCTCTCCTCTCTTATCAAGCCCTCCCGGAAATTCCGCCGTCCACATCCCTGTGAGGCCCCTCCGGGAGTTCTCTCATAATCGTATAACACACGGTTATAAACATATATCGGCTGCTTCCCTCTGATACTTAACCCGGTTTCCAGGCTGTATCAGATTCCCCGCATTCCGGGTACAGTTCCTGCACCACCTTCACCAGCTTTTCCGCCTGCCGGGACAGAGCGTAGCTGTTATTGTACACCAGGTACAATTTTCTCGTACTCCTGTTTTTTCCCGCCGGAAATGCCAGGACCGTTCCCGCCGCGATCTCCTCCCGCACCGCCAGACTGGAAATGATCGTGATGCCGATCCCGTTTTTCACGGACCGTTTGATCGTTTCCGTGCTCTCCACGCTGGCGACCACATGGAGCTTCGCCACGTCAAGGCCGGAGAGTCTGAGCTGCTTCTCCGCCTCTTTTCTGGTGCCGGAGCCTTCCTCCCGCATCAGCAGCGGTTCCTGACGGATCCAGTCCAGATCCCGCTCCTGCTCCAGGATGGCGCGGTACCGCTCCGTATTGGGCATGATCACCACCAGCTCATCCTCGTAAAAGGGAAGATACCTGCAGGATTTATTTTCTATGACCGTCCCCGTAAAGCCCACATCCACCACATGGCTGGCTACATCCGCGATCACCCTGGCGCTGTCCGACTCCCGAAGCTCCAGCTGGCCGTAAGGGTACTTTTCCTTGTATCTGGCCAGGATATCCGGCAGCAGATACCGGGACGGGACCGTAGACGCCGCGACCACCAGACGGGGCTTTGCCTTCCGGGAATCGGCTGCAAATAATTCCATGATCTGATCCTGCAGGATCAAGATTTCCCGGGCATACTGGTACAGCTGCGTGCCCTGCTCCGTCATGCAGATCTCCTTTGTATTCCTGACAAACAGCTTCGCGTTCAGTTCCTTTTCCAGCCCGGAAATATATACGCTGACCGTGGGCTGTGTCAGATACAGCGCCTCCGCCGCCCTGGAAAAGCTCTTATGATCCGCCACCGCTACAAATACTTCAAGTTGTTTTAGTTTCATATCACATAAATCTCAGTCTCTCTTTTTTCTATGATCTCTCCTGTGATCCCTGCCGGAAGCCCTTCCTCCCGAAGCTCCGCCAACAGCTCCTCCGCCTGGTCCGGGCGCGCCGCGATCAAGAGGCCACCGGAGGTCTGGGGATCAAAGAGTACCTCCTCCATGGCAAAGGAAATGTGTTCAAAACGGACATGCTCCGCCAGGTGGTTCCTGTTTTTCTGAGCCGCCGCAGTCAGGTAAAATTCCTCCGCATAGCGGGGGGCCTCCGCCATCACCGGCACCTGTTCGGCATAGATCCGGCAGGAATGCCTGCCGTCCATCATTTCGTGCAGATGTCCGAGAAATCCGAAGCCGGTCACATCCGTACAGGCATGGATCTCGTATTTCCTGCAGATCTCGGACGCGCGCCTGTTCAGCGTGGTCATGGAAGCGACTGCCTCATTCATGGCTGTCTGGGACGCTTCCTGGATCCGGTTGGCCGTACAGATGATCCCTACCCCCAGCTTTTTCGTCAGGATCAGGACATCACCGGGCCTCCCCTGGTTGTTGGGATACATCTTCTGCGGATGAACCACACCGGTCACGGATAAGCCGTATTTCACGCTGTCATCCGCAATGGAATGTCCGCCTGCCAGAATCCCGCCTGCCTCCAGCACCTTCTCGGAACCGCCCCGCATGATCTCCCCCAGGATATTCAGGTCCATATCCTCCGGAAAGCAGACGATGTTCAGCGCTGTCCGGACGTCTCCGCCCATGGCGTACACATCGCTGAGCGCATTGGTGGCCGCGATCTTGCCGAACAGATAAGGATCCTCCACCATAGGCGGAAAAAAATCCAGTGTCTGCACGATGGCCGTGTCCTCCGAGATCCGGTAAACCGCCGCGTCGTCCCTGCTGTCATATCCGATCAGCAGGTTTTCATCCTTCGGGCCCTTCGGGAGACGTTCCAGTACACGGCCAAGCACCCCGGCTCCCAGCTTCGCCGTACATCCGCCCCCTTTACAAAATACGATCTGATCACTCATTTCTTTTTATTCCTTTCTCCGCTTCACATTGCAGACCGTTCCCTGCTTCATTCCAGCCTGCTTCATTCGGGCAATATTCAGTATAAAAACAAAAGCTGCTCCTCCGCAAACTGCAGATAATCCGGCATTCCCCTTTCCCGCAGCAACTCCCATTTGTCCTTCTGCAGAAACCAGCAGAGCTTCTCCTGGTTCTGCTCATTCTCCGGCAGGATATAAAAATTTTTCTCAAAAGGCAGCTCCGCGCTGCCCGCCAGCCGCGCTCGGATGCAGTTCTCCTTCTTTTCTCCCCACACCGGGACAAATTCATGCGCCCGGAAGCCTACATAGGCGATCTCCTTTGGGATCTCCCTTCGGCAGCGCAGACGGATTCCCCAGTCCAGGGCATCCATCTGGCGCGTTCCCGTCCTTTTCACCCTGGAAATATTCTTGCAGCCGGTCAGCCGGGCCGCTTCCAGACATCCGGGATCGGCAAATACCTCCCTGGTCCTGCCGCAGGTGACGGCTTTTCCCTGGTCCATGACCAGCAGCTCCTCGCTGAACCGGTAGATCTCATCCCGGTCATGGGACACCAGGATCACGGTTCCTGTGTATGCCCTCAGCATATCATACAATTCCTGCTGCAGCCGGTCCTTCAGGAACTGGTCCAGGGCGGAAAAGGGCTCGTCCAGTAAAATAACATCCGGTTCATATGCCATAATCCGGGCAAGCGCGACCCTCTGCTGCTGCCCTCCGGACAGTTCTCCGGGAAGACGCTCCTCCAGCCCTTCCAGCCGGAAGGTATGCAGCATATCCCGGATCCGTTCCCGGTTCTGCTGCCTGGAGCCTTTCAGACCCGCGCCGATGTTTTCAGCGACCGTCATGGCCGGAAACAGCGCATAATTCTGAAAAAGGTAGCCGATGCCCCGCTTCTGCGGCTTTACACAGATTTTTTCTCCGGAACGATACATCACCCTTTCATTGAGCACGATCTCCCCTTCATCCGGAATTTCGATGCCAGCAATGCATTTCAGCGTCATGCTTTTTCCGCAGCCCGACGCCCCCAGGATCCCGATCCTGGATGCGCTGCTCTTGAACCGGACATCCAGCTGAAATGCCGGAAACCTTTTTTTCACATTGACCGTAAGGCTCATCTTGCCGGCTCCTTTCCATACAGTTCCTTACCACCTCTTCACCGTCTTCATCCGCTTTCCGGCGATAAGATTCATCAAAATGATAATTGCCAGGGCGATCACGATCACCACCGCGACCCAGATTCCCGCCGTCAGATAGTCCCCGTCCTGGATCACCATGGCGATCTTCTGGGAAATGGTTCCCGTCTTGCCCGGGATATTTCCCGCAAGCATGGACGTGGCTCCGTATTCCCCCAATGCCCTGGCGAAGGTCAGCACCGTGCCGGACGCGATCCCCGGCCCCGCGGAGGGGATCACCACCTTCCAGAAGATCTGTGTTTCCGACATTCCCAGAGTCCGGCCCGCATAGACCAGATTGACATCGATCTGCTCAAAGGCCGCCCGGGCGTTCCGGTACATCAATGGAAATGCGATGACCGTCGCCGCGATCACACACCCAAGCCAGGTCTGCACCACCTTGAAGTCAAATGTCTCATACAGGAAGCTTCCCAGAGGGCGCCGCCTGCTGAACAGCAGAAGCAGGAAAAAGCCTGCGACCGTGGGAGGCAGCACCATGGGCAGCGTGAGGATTCCGTCCAGAACGGCCTTTTTTCCGGACGAAGCCTTGACTGCCTTCCTTGCCGCAAAAATCCCCAGGAAGAAGGAGATCACTGTCGCCACAGCCCCGGTCTTCAGCGAGATCAGCAAAGGGCTCCAATCCAGATCCGCAAATATCTCCGTCCACGTTTCCATTCTGCCCCTCCTGTCTCCTGTAAATCAAACATCCGTGTCAAAATAGTAAGAAGCAAACACGGCCCTGGCCTCGTCCGACAAAATATATTCCAGAAATTCCGCGGCGGCAGCCCTCTGGGCATCATCCGCCTCTTCGTTTACCACCTGGGCGATGGGATAGATCACATTTCCTGTCAGGTCATAGCTGACAGTTTCCAGAATCTCCAGGTCGTCCTCATATCCGTAAGTATCCGAATAATACGTGGTCCCCACCTCGCAGGAGCCCTCAATCACCGCTGCCAGCACCTTGCTCACATTGTCCTGCTCGCTGATCTCCGCGCCGCCCAGCGCGCGGGAAACCTCCTCCGTAGAGATCCCGGCCGCGTCCTCCGTCTCTTCCAGCATTCCCAGACTCACCAGCGCCTGCCGTGTATATCTTCCCGCAGGAACGCTCCCGCCTGCCAGCGCAATGCTCTCGGCATTGCCCAGACTTTCAAGCCCTGTCACCTCCGTGCCGCTGTCCTTCCGGGTGACCACCACGACCTGGTTATTGACAACATTTGCCCGGGTTCCTTCCATGACCAGGCCGTCCGACTCCAGCTGGTCCATCTGCTTCTGCGCCGCGGAAAAGAACAGGTCACACTCGTACCCTTCCTCGATCTGGGTCAGCAGAGTGCCGGAGCTGTCCGCATTGTAAGTGATCTTTACCTCCGGATGGATCTCGCTATACTCTTTCGCAAGCTCTGTCATCACCGTATTCAGGCTGGCCGCAATAAATACCTGGATCTCGGTTTTCATGGCCTTTTCCTGCTTTGCGCCGCTTTCCCCGGAGCCGGTATTCTCTGCGCCTGTCTGCTCCGTGTCTGCCTCTTGCCTGCTTCCTGCCGATCCGGCATCCTCTCCGGCTTCTCCTGCCTGGCCTCCGCCGCATCCCATAAGCAGGCTTCCCGCCAGCATGGCTGCGAGCAGACCTTTTACTGTTCTTTTCCGCATAGTTTTATTCTCCATTCTTTCCGCAGGGTTTCCTTCTTCATTCTTCCGGCCGCTTTTCCTGTCTCTTCCTGATCAAAAGAAAACGGCAGGCACCGCGCCCCTGCGTCATCCCTTCCCGCCGCACTCCGCCGCGTCTCCGGTCAGGATCTGGATCCCGTGTTCCAGATGGGGCAGGATATATTCCAGGCTTTCCTTCACCGCCTTTTTGCTCCCCGGCAGGTTGACGATCAGCGTCCCGTTCCGGATCACCGAAGCGCCTCTTCCCAGCATGGCCCTTCCGGTGATGGACAGGGAGTGGACCCGGATGGCCTCCGCAATTCCCGGCGCGTTTCTTGTCGCTACCGCCATAGTCGCTTCCGGTGTCCGGTCCCGCTCTGAAAAACCGGTCCCGCCTGTGGTCAGGATCAGCTGCACCTGCCTACTGTCTGAAAGGCGGGTCAGCTCCTGCTCGATCCGCTTCTGCTCGTCCGGCAGGATGAGCCGCTCCACCACACGGTATCCGGCCTCCCGCAGCATACTGCAGATACAGGGGCCGCTGGTATCCTCCCGCTCCCCCTTTGCGCCTTTGTCGCTCAGGGTCACCACCGCCGCGGTATAGCGGGTATCCGCCTTCTCGATGATTCGCATCTCATCTCCCACGGAAATGGTCCCGCCGCGGATCACCTGGGCAAATACGCCCTGGGTGGGCATGATGCATTCTCCCATCCTCTGATAGATCCTGCAGTGTGTGTGGCACTCCTTTCCGATCTGCGTCATCTCCAGAACAACGTCGTTGCACTGAAATGTCGTCCCAGCCGGAAGATCTCTGAAATCAAATCCTTCCACCACCAGGTTTTCGCCAAAGGCTCCCGGCCCCACATCAGCGCCCTTTTGGTTAAAGGCTTCGATCCGTTCCGCAGACAGGAGACTGACCTGTCTGTGCCAGTTCCCGCCGTGGGCGTCTCCGCGGATTCCGAAGCCCTCCACAAATTCCGCGGAACCTACATTTTTCTTTTCGGTTCCGCGTTTCTCACTGATGCAGACCGCCTTTACAATTCCCATACTGAACCTCCATTTTTTAGTCAGCCGCCGATCTGCGCCATGTTGTGTGTTTCCTGCAGGATGCCCTTCACCCGCGCCTCGGGCGAATCCCCTTTCCCGAATATCCCTGGTACGCCGTTTTCTGCAGTGGGCCAGGCCCTGCTCGGAAAATCGTGGCACTTGGGCTTCATATAAATACAGTCCTGCAGAAGCTGCTGCAGCTCATTGTCGTCAATCCCGTTTCTCATCTCCTGCTTGAGGTTGATATGCCCTTCATAGTTCAGGCACAGCTTCAGGGTTCCGTCCGCCTTTACCCGGATCCGGTTGCAGGAACGGCAGAACTTCCGGCTCAGCGCGCTGATAAACCCGATCCTCCCGCGGAATTCGGGAAGCTGATAATAGACTGCCGGTCCGTTTCCCACGGATTCCTTCACCAACTCCATATAACCGAACTGCGCTTCCAGCAATTTTTTGATCTCATCCTGAGTCACCGCTGTATAGCCTGTCCCCAGGCCGATGGGCATCATTTCAATAAAACGGACTGTGATCGGGTATTTCCACGCCAGCGACGCCATATCTACAAGCTCATCCTCGTTGATCCCCACCATGGGAACGCAGTTCACCTTCACCGGGATCCCTGCCAGGATCGTCTGCCGGATGCCCTCCCAGACCTCGGAAAATTCTCCCCGCCGGGTCAGCCGGTGGAATTTGTCCTTGTCCAGGGTATCCAGGCTGACATTGATCCCGGAGACTCCGGCCGCTGCCAGCTCCGGCAGAAACCTGCACAAGAGTGCCCCGTTGGTGGTAATCGTAACGGACTCGATTCCGGGAACCCTCCGGATATTCTGGATCAACCCGCAGACCCCTTTCCGCACCAGAGGCTCCCCTCCGGTGATCTTGACCTTAGTAATCCCCGCTCCGGCCGCCGCCTTCGCGACACGGAGGATCTCGTCGTAGGTCATGACCTCGCTGTGGGGCATCGGCTCCACGCCCTCCCGGGGCATGCAGTACTGACACCGGTAATTGCACCGGTCCGTCACGGATATTCTGATATAATCAACAACTCTTTGATATTGGTCTTTCATTCCACGCCTCTTATCCTTTTTGTTTTTTTGCGCAATGCCGCACGGATACTGTCTGATCCGCCCGCCTGCGGCAGGTTCTATTTTCCAAAGCCGCAATTGGGGAAGGTACATACCGGGCAGGACAGGCACAATCCGCCCTCCCCCAGCCGGTCCAGATCCGCCTTCTCCAGCACTTCTCCTGTCATGATCCTGGGGAGCACCAGGTCAAATACGGTCCGTTTTGCGTACATGACGCAGCCCGGAAGTCCCATGACCGGGATTTTCTGTTCCCCGTAATAGGCCAGAAGGAACATTGCGCCGGGCAGCACCGGAGCGCCGTATGTGACGATCTTTGCCCCGGAATTGCGTATCGCGAGCGGGGTCCGGTCGTCCGGATCCACACTCATCCCGCCTGTGCAGAGGATCAGGTCCGCCCCTGCCTCCAGGAGCTTTTGGATCGCCGCTGTAATGCGCTCGTGGTTGTCATCGCAGATCTCATGGCCGATGATCTCCGCATCATATTCCGACAGCTTTTCCTTGATGACCGGAGTAAAGGTATCCTGGATCCGCCCGTAAAAGACCTCATTTCCGGTGGTCACGATCCCGGCCTTTTTCTTCAGATAAGGCCGGATCTCAAAGATCGGCCCGTTTCCTGCCGCTTTCTTCGCACGCTCCATCTTCTCCTTTTCGATCACCAGAGGAATGATCCTGGTCCCTGCCAGCTTGTCCCCTGCCTTTACCGGAAAATTCCCGTGCCGCGCCGCGATCATCATCTCTCCCAGGGAGTTGACTGCGTTCAGCTTTTCGGAATCTACCTGGAACAGCCCGTCGCACTCGGCGATCAGTTCGATCTTGCCTTCCTTCACCTCCGACGGACGCATGTGGTCATTTTTACAAATGTCATAGAGGATCTGCGCCGCGTCATTCTCGTGGAGCATATTCTCGTTATTTTCCCAGATATAAATGTGGTCCTTTCCCACACTCAGAAGCACCGGAATGTCCTCCTCCCGGATGACATGCCCCTTGCGGAACACCGCGTCCTTCGTCACCCCCCGGATGATCTGGGTAATGTCGTGGCAGAGGATCTGTCCCACCGCCTCTTCTGTCTTCATCAGCTTCATTAAAATTCCGCCCGCCCTTCCGATTATTTTTTCAAAACAATTCGGTTTTCAAAAAAATATGATTGTAGATCTGATATGCTGCTTCTTCCACCTGCTGTTCATACGTCTCAAACAACCGGAGCAGCCTGCTTCCCTTCTCTGTCAGATAAGCCCCGCCGCCGTTTTTTCCGCCCGGCTGCCGCCCTACGATCTGGTAGCCCAGCTCTTCCTCCGCCGCATGGATGATCTTCCATCCCTTGCTGTAGGACATGCCGGTCTTTCCGCAGGCTTCCTTCACAGAACCCAGCCTGTCGATCTGTTTGAGCAATGTGACGGTCCCCGGTCCGAAAAAGGGCTTCCGGTTAACCAACCTGACCTTCACCTGAGGGCGCATCAGGCTTTCCTCATGGATCCTGGCAATCCGGGCGCAGTCCTCTCCGGCAGAAATTCCTGTCAGTATGCCTTGATCCGGGACCTCCAGACGGACCATTTTCCTTCCCCCGGCTTCCAGAGCATCCAGGATTCCCTTGTCCCCCTGATACTCTAGCAGGGCCGAGATCCCGGAACCGTCCACACAGACCGGATACCCTGGCTGCCCCTGACAGACGGGAAGGACTGAGCCCTCCTGTGCTTCCAGAAGCAGCTTCACCGTTTCTTCCATAAAAAAGGGAAACTCCGCCGGGCAGAACAGCACCTTGCCGCACCTCTCCCGCAGATAGTCCAACCCCAGCTTCACGGAATCCAGTGTCCGCGCGGATTCATAGCCTTCATTTCGAAGGAACGTGATGCCAAAACGACGGAGCGCCTTTTCCACCTGTTCTGCCCGGTATCCGGTAATCATCACGATGTCCTTGATCCCCACCCGCTGAAAGTTCACGGTCACCCGTTCTGCCGCCGTCAGGCTGTCCATCTCCGGAAGCCGGACAAAATCCTCCATCCCGGCGGAGCTGCCGGCAGCATCAATCACTGCGCCGACATTCATGGTCAGTCTTTTAACGCAACGACTTCGATCTCTACCAGTGCGTCCTGGGGAAGCGCGGCTACCTGGAACGCGGATCTTGCCGGATAATTGCCCTCACTGAAAAATCCTTTGTATACTTCGTTCATCTTTCCGAAGTCTGCGATGTTTTTCAAAAATACGGTGGTCTTTACCACATTGTCCATAGTGCAGCCTGCGGATTCCAGAATGGACTTCACGTTCTCCAGAGACTGCCTGGTCTGTCCTTCAATATCCTGCGCTACGATCTTGCCCTCGGACGGAACGATCGGAAGCTGCCCGGAAAGGAACATCAGATTCCCTGTGTTGATTCCCTGAGAATACGGTCCGATTGCTTTTGGTGCATTGTCTGTGTTCAAAATGGTCTTCATGGTCATATCTCCTTTTACAAATTTCTTTTCTCGCAATAAAAATATTTTATCATTCCTTCCGCCGTATGTCAAGTTATATCCCGCTCACCTAACAAAAATTTTTTTGTACGTTGACTTTTTTATTGAATTTAGAAAGATAACATGTAATAATAGAAGTAACTCATAATAGTAGAAGTAATTCCAATAGAAATCTGTATAGAAATGGGGAACGCTTATGAATTCTGACATCCTTCAGCATTATACCGTACTGGTTGAATTTCTTGGGAAAGCGCTTGGCCCGGATTATGAAGTGGTCCTGCATGACCTGAGTTCCAAAGATTTTGCGATCGCCGCGATCGCAAACGGGCATATCAGCGGCCGGAAAGTCGGAGGGCCCCTGACTGATGCCGCGCTCCGCATGCTATCCTCCAGGGCATACGAGACCGATGATTTTTTGAGCAACTACAGGGGTATTGCCCCCAACGGGCATGTCCTTCGCTCCTCCACCATGTTCATCCGTGATGAGGAGGGCCGCCCCATGGGGCTTTTGTGTATCAATTTCGATGACTGGCGTTACAAGGAGCTGACCGAAAAGCTGCTTTCCATCATACATCCGGAATCCTATCTGGATCAGCATCCGGCGTACACCCAGCCGCTGATGCAGAAGACGGAAGAAACGTCTGCTCCGCAGGAAAACACTGCCGCGCCGATCACGGAGAATTTCTCCATGGATATCCCCGCGCTGATGCAGAAGATCTTTGACGATGCCACGGCCTCCTTGGAAACCCCGGTGGACCGGCTGAACCAGTTTGAGCGCAGAGAGATCGTAGAGCAGCTCAATGAGCAGGGACTGTTTCAGCTCAAAGGAGCGGTTTCCTTTGTAGCCCGAAAGTTTTCCTGCTCCAACGCGACGATCTACCGGTATCTCAGTGAGATCAGCGCATGATAAGAGCCCCGCCAAACACCGTTGCTGGTTTGGCAGGGCTCTCGTTTCATCTCAGGAGTAAGCAGAAAGCCTTTTTGATCTTTTTATCCCTCTGTCAGGACGCCTCGCAGGTCCGCAATCGCGTGACGCGGGCATTTCACTGCGCACATGCCGCAGCTCAGGCACAGCGTTTCGTCGATCACCGCATGGTTGTCAACCACCCGGACGGCCTCCGCCGTGCATGTCTTTTCACAGATCCCGCAGCCGATACAGCTTACGGGACAGACTTCTCTTGCTTCCTTTCCCTTGTCTTCATTGACACATTTCACTACAATATAATTGGCGCATTCATGGAGATGGATGATCTCCTGCGGGCAGGCACGCGCACACATGCCGCATGCAATACATTTTTCCTCGTCCACCACTGCCACGCCGTTTTCATTCAGTGTAATGGCGCCGAACTTACAGACCGCCGCGCAGTTTCCGCAGCCCACGCAGCCATATCTGCATTTTGATACGGCGCTTGCGGCGCAGACTCCGTTACATGCCACCACTGCCGCGCGGTAGGGGAATTTCTTTTTTACTGCCATGCTCATCCCTCCTTGTTATATGGCGTACCAGAGATAGGCAGGCTGTATCTGCGCTCTCCGTCCAGCCGATAGTATGCGTCCGTGATCGCCGGCGCCGTCGGAATGCTGGTGATCTCTCCGATGCCGATGGCTCCATAGGCCACATCCAGTCCCGGCTTGTCGATCACGATCGCTTCAATCTCCGGGATCTCATGAGCCCGGAACAGCCCCAGCGCGCCGAATTTCTCGATCGGCTTGCAGTTCTCGTCGATGGGATATTTTTCCCGCAGGGCGAATCCCATAGACATGACCACTCCACCCTCGATCTGTCCTTCGCAGGACAGCGGATTCACGGCCTTTCCGACATCGTGGGCCGCTACCATCTTTTCAATCTTCCCTGTTTTGGCATCCAGGATACACATCTGGGTCGCATATCCGTAAGCCACGTGGGATACCGGGTTGGGCACATCTGCTCCAAGGGGATCTGTCTTGGCCAGATATTCCCCGTAAAACTCCTGCCCTTCCAGGTCTGCCAGCGTTTTCCCGTCTGTCTTTGCTTCCATGAGCTTTCTGCAGGCGCGCATACATGCCTCGCCGGTGATCAGCGTCTGTCTGGAGCCGGAAGTGGTTCCGGAATCCGGTGCGATCCAGGTGTTGCTGCGCTCATAGACAATGTCCCCGCGTTTCAGATCCGTGCTGCTGACTACCATCTGCACCAGCACAGTTCCCAGACCCTGGCCGATACAGGACGCCCCCGCATAGATATGCAGCTTGTGGTCTTCCTCGATGATCAGCTTGACACGGCCCGTATCCGGGATCCCGACGCCGACGCCGGCATTCTTCATGGCGCAGGCCAGACCTATCGGCTTTCCGGCTGCTCTCGCGCTGTCATACTGCTCCTTCACTGCTTCCAGCGTCTCCACCAGTCCGGTGGATTCGTCCACGATCTGTCCGTTGGGCAGTACGCCTCCCGGACGGATGGCATTGCGGTATCGGATCTCCCATGGAGTGATCCCGATCTCGTCCGCCATCATATTTAACAGGGTCTCCGTGGCAAAACAGGTCTGGGTCACGCCGAACCCACGGAAGGCTCCTGCCGGCGGGTTGTTTGTATAGTAAGCGGTCCCTTCGATCTCAAAGTTCTCATAGGCATAAGGTCCCGCCGCATGGGTGCAGGCACGCTCCAGCACCGGACCGCCGAGGGAAGCGAAGGCTCCCGTGTCCGATGCCACCTTTGCCTTGACACCCAGGATCTTTCCGTTCTCATCGCAGCCCATGGTAAAGTTCATGACAAAATGATGCCGCTTCGGATGAATCAGCAGGGATTCTGCCCGGGTCAGCCGAACCTTCACCGGCCGTCTGGTATGGTGGGCGAGCAGCGCCGCGTGATGCTGCACCGTCATGTCCTCCTTCCCCCCAAAGCCGCCGCCTACCAGCGCGTTTTCCGCCTTGACCTTATCGGTTCCCAGCATCAGGCTGCATTCCCGGTAAGTACAGTAGGCATCCTGGTCCGTGGAAATGACCATCACGTCGCCGTCCTCGTCGATATAAGCCACCGCGCATTCCGGCTCCAGGAACGCATGCTCCGTCCAGGGCGTCTCGAAATGCTGGGTAATGACATGCTTCGCGTTCCGGATCGCTTCGGCCGCATTTCCCCGGCTCACATGCTTGTAGGCCTGGACATTGGACTCTTCCTCGTCAAATACCTTTGGAGCGTCCGCAGCGGCTGCTTCCTTGATGTTATGTACCATAGGAAGGACCTCGTACTCCACCTTGATCAGCTTTTTCGCCTTTTCCACGGTCTCCATGTCCTCCGCGGCCACCAGCGCCACGGCGTCTCCCAGGTAATGGGTCAGTCCGCCCACCGGGATCAGGGTGTACTGGTCATGCTTGAGATGGCCGATCTTGTTCTCTCCCGGAATGTCCTCTGCGGTCAGAACCGCTGCCACACCGGGCAGCGCTTTCGCTTTGGAGGTGTCGATGGAGAGCACCCTGGCTCTTGGATATTTACTCCGAAGCGCCGAGCCATAGCACATATTTTCCTTATAAAAATCATCCGGGTACTTTCCGTAGCCGAGCACCTTTTCTTCCACATCCAGGCGGTGTACGCGGGAACCCACCTTCCAGTCGTCCGCGCTCTTTTCCGGAGTCCGTCCTTCCCGCAGGATCTTTGCGGAAAGCTTCACTGCGGCGATGATCTTCACATATCCGGTACAGCGGCAGTAATTGTTTCGCAGGGCGTATTTGATCTCGTCCTCGGTGGGATCCGGATTCACGTCCAGCAGCGCCTTCGTGCACATCACCATGCCCGGGATACAGAAGCCGCACTGTACCGCTCCCGCTTCCCCGTATGCATAGGTAAATACCTGGGACTCCCATTCGCTTAAGCCCTCTACCGTCAGGACATGTTTGCCCTCCAGCCGGTCCGTTGTGGGAACACAGGCTTTACAGGTGACGCCGTCTATGATCACGGTACAGGCGCCGCATGCCCCCTGGCTGCAGCCGTCCTTAACGGAGGTCATATGCAGCTCATCCCGGAGGAATCGGAGCAGGGATTGCTTTTTATCCGTTTTCACCGTTTTACCATTTACTACAAATGTATACATTTTCAAATCTCACCTTCTTTTTTTGAATGTTTTCCACCTGTACGGTTGGAATTTTTTCATACAGGATCTCAGTCTTTCCCAAAGGCTGCCTCCATAGCGCCTCTCCCTATTTTTCTTGCCTTGTCAGATATGGTAACGCAGTATTCCTTCTTCTCCCGGGCGTCGATATCCCCGATCTTGAGCCCTTTTTCCACCTGCACGCCTTCCTGGAGCATGCCCCGGACAATGCCGGACATCTGCGCGTAGACCGGAACGCCGCCGGTCACGGCCACCAGCTGCCCTTTTTTCACCAGGTCGCCGATCCGGACCTGGGGTTCTATGACTCCGGAGGCCGATGCCCTGATCAACCGTTCGATAGTGTAGCCTGCGATCTCTCCCGGAATCCCTGTATTGGGAATGGCGCTGCCCTCCCAGATCACCTGTCCGAGAGACGGCCCCCGCTGGGTCTCGATCACGTAATGGCAGTCCAGCCCCGCCGTAAAGCCGGGGCCGATGCCGATCACCACAGGCGCGTCACCGATGCGGGTGCCCAGGTTTCTTTTCGCCATGATACTGTCGATCAGGATGTCCGGCCTGTATTCCTCCCGGATCTTCGCCTGTTCGTCCACGATCACCGCGATGCCGCCCGCCTGCATCGTCCGGAGCGCCTCTTCCAGATTCCGTACCAGAACGCCTTTCGCCTGTTCTACCTGTGCCTCGCCCTCATACACCGCACGAGAGAAGGATACCGTCCTTCTCACAGCCAGGGGGATTTCGATATCCGTCATCAGAACCTGATGGCCCGCAAGCCAAAATTCATACGCGATCCCTGTAGCCAAATCCCCGGCTCCCTTGATCAAAATCTTCATGTTTGTTCCCGCCTCTCTTTGTGTACTGAGTTCCATCATACTGCTGCCTTCAAAGCCTGTAAACAGACTTTTTTTACCATATTTGCCGACAGCCATACCCGGAAAGCCCCTTTAAGGCCCCCGTGCATGGCTTCTTCCATTCAAAACGCTTATAACATATAACTATAATCCGCGCATACCGCTTCGATCAGCCTCTGCAGCTCTTCCGGAACTTTCGTCTCCTGTCCCTTCTTCCAGGTGTACTCTGTGCCCAGGAACCGAACCCTGCATTCCAGTTCTTCCCGGTTCAGTACGGCAAAACCATCGTTCTTGCTGTCTGCCATATCCTTTTCACCCGCAAATAACGTGAATTTGTCAAGATACGGCGCGCTTGCGTATGGGCAGAATACCTTACAGTTGCCGCATTCGTTGCACATATAATCCACATGGATCACCTGCGCCTTTTCCATTCCCGGTACTTTGACGGAGATATTGGCGCGGTTCGGACATACATCCACGCAGTTTTCGCATACTGTAGAGCAGCCCAGGCAGCGGTCTGCCTCTTTGCCGCATCCCGGCTCCGCCAGGATTCCTTTCTTCTGGTAAATGGCTTCTGCGTCCGCCGGTGTGCTCATATCGCCTGTCACCGGTACGCCTGCAATGGCTTCCGCCGCGGTCATGGCTTCTCCCATTCCCTTCACCACCAGGGATGGTCCGAACAGGCCGTCGCCGACCACATAAACGCCTTCCACACTGCTTTCCAGAGTACTGCTCACCTTCACGCGTCCCCGGTCGTCCACGTTCAGTCCGTTTGCCTCATAATAATCTGTGGGCACCTTTTCGCCTACTGCCGCGATCACGGTATCTGCCGGGATGGAAAGGGTCTCGTCTGTCTCCACCACTCCGGCACGTCCGGAAGCATCCCGCTCTCCAAGCCGTGTCACCTTGCAGATCAGGCTGCCGCCCTCCAGCTTCACCGGCGCCAGGAGCTCCTTGAACTCTACGCCGTCGTCGATGGCCAGCAGCAGTTCATGCTCGTCTGCAGGCATGTAACGTTTGGTCCTACGGTATACCAGGTACACATGCTCCACGCCGTCGCAGCGCTTCGCCGCCCTTGCGGTATCCATCGCCGTATTTCCGCCGCCGATCACGACTACGTTCTTTCCAAGGTCTACCTTGCCCTGCTTTGCGTTGAAGTCTTCCAGGAATGCCAGCGCGTTCACAGCCTCTCCGCCTTCCAGCTTCAGCTCGCCCCGCTTGTAAGCGCCCACTGCCAGAACCACCCCGTCATATTCTTTCTTCAATTCCGCAACCGCCGGAGCCTCCGTATTGGTCAGGATCTTCACGCCCAGCTTCCGAAGCAGGGATACGTCCTTGTCGATCACGCTGTCATCAATCCGGAAATCGGGGATGATGGCGCTGACCACGCCGCCCAGCTTATCGCGCTTCTCATAGATCGTCACATCCGCGCCTGCCTTTGCCAGGTAATATGCCGACGCCATACCGGAGGGGCCGCCGCCTACGACCGCTGCCTTCTTGCCGCAGCTTCCTGTCGGCGCTACGCTTCCGATCACAGTGTCAAATGCTTTCTGCGCGCATTCCAGCTTGGTATCCCGGATCTGAACCGGCGTCTCATAGAAGTTCCGGTTGCAGTGGCTCTGGCAGCCGTGAGCACAGATGGTTCCTGTGATGAACGGCAGTGCGTTCTTGTTCAGGATCACCTTCAATGCCTCTTCGTATTTTCCTTCTCCCGCAAGCCGTACATAGGTCGTGATCTCCTGGTGGATCGGACATGCGTCCTCGCATGGAGCCGTGTAGCAGTCCAGAAGCGGTACTCTCTCTTTGGACTTCCTGGACACCGGAAGCTTCGCCGGTTTTACATGGTGGGGATCCTGAATCGCCTCTTCCGCCAGCCGGTTCAACGCATTCACGTCAATGCCTTCGAACGGCTTCATGCCCATGGCGTCCAATCCCTCTGCCATCTGTTTCAGTCTCTGGTATCCGCCCGGCTTTAAGATCGTGGTCGCAACCGTCACCGGCCAAATTCCGGTTCCTACGATCTTTTCGATGTTAAATGCGTCCGCACCGCCGGAATACGCGATCCGAAGCTTTCCGTCAAAGTCTCTGGAAAGCTTTGCCGCTACGGAAAGGGACAGCGGGTACAGGGACTTTCCGGACATATACATCTCTTCGCTGGGCAGCTCATTTGCCTTCACGTCTACCGGGAAGGTGTTGGTGATCTTCACGCCGAATTCCAGGTTCTGCTCGCCGGAAAGCTTCATCAGTCTCTGGAGCATCGGAACCGCGTCTGCGTACTGCAGGTCGTCGTCAAAGTGGAACCTTCCGAACGCCACATAGTCGTATCCCATCTGATCCATGGTTTCCCGGGCAAATTCATAGCCTAAAAGGGTCGGGTTGCATTTGATAAAGGTATTGATCTTCTTCTCTGTCAGAAGATAGGTGGCAATGCTCTCGATCTCCTGGGGAGGACATCCGTGAAGCGTGGAGATGGTCGCTGAATTGCAGATCAGCGGGGAGATCGCTTCGATGTCTTCCTTTGTGACATTCTGAAATTCCCCTGCATGGGCGAGGAGCACTTCCCTGCATGTTTTGAAGGCGTCTGTCTGCTCCGCATTCATCATGTTGTTGATAAATGTGTCGATCTTCTCCGACTTGATGCCCTTCAGGTCGTAGCCCACGCTGATGTTGAACTGGTAGCCCTCCGTACTTCCCAGGCCGTATTCCTTTGCAATGAAGGCAAGCAAAAACCACGCCTTGATATATTCGTCCTGAGCCTGAGGCACATAGAGCTCTGTAGACCACTCACAGTTGTAGCACTCATCCTCCGCCAGGATACAGGGTTTATTGACGCATGCCGCAAGCTCCGCTCCGTCCATGATCTGTACGGTCTTCAATTCGAAGAAACGGCTTCCCGCATAGTAGGATGCTGCGATATTCTGCGCCAATTGGCTGTTTGGGCCTGCCGCCGGGCCGATCGGCGTCTCCAGCTTCCGTCCGAAGATGGTCTGTGCCTTTCCCTGATCTGCCACATAGGGGCTGTGTACTCCAAATACGGTTCCTTTTTCGTCATGCTCTGTCCGAACCCAGTTTAATAACTGTTCAAAGGGCATGCAGCTCATTATATCACTCATTTTCATTTCCTCCTGTTATATGTAACCAATTTGCGAAGCAAATTGATTGCCTGCTTGCCCGCCATCTGCGAAGCAGATTTTTAATGCGGGCAATTCCCACTTTTCATTTTCTCCGGACAGCGGCCGTCTTTTTTTGTACCTCTGTCCGGTGTTCTCTTTTTTCTCCTGGTCCCCTTTATCCGTTGATACTCTTCCACAGCTTTGCGGAGGATTCCCTGCATTTTGCCATAGCTTCTTCCACGTCGATGACTTTTACTTCCCTGTCCTTCATCAGAACCTTTCCGTTTCCGACTGTGGTCACCACATCCCGTCCGGTCATGCCGAAGAGAATGTGTCCGTTGATGTTGTTCTCATCCAGATGTGTGGGCGGGTTATAGTCCACTACGATCACATCTGCTGCCGCCCCTTCCTTCAAAACGCCCAGAGGAGCCTTGAAGTAACGGTTTGCAATGGCCGCGTTGTTCTCAAACAGCATCTTGGGCACCTCGCCCCATGCCGCATTGGCATCGCACAGGTGATGTTTGTGGAGCACATTTGCCACCTTAAAGGACTCGGTCATATCGTGGGTATAGCCGTCGGTTCCCAGACCTGCCAGGATTCCCCTGTGCACCAGTTCCATAGTGGGCGGGCATCCGCATGCATTGCCCATATTGGATTCCGGATTATGTACGACCATGGTGTTGGTATCCTTCACCAGGTCCATCTCATGGGAATTGATGTAAATGCAGTGTCCCAGCAGCGTCTTCTCTCCCAGGATATTCCAGTCCATGAGCCGGTCCACAATCCGCTTGCCGTACTTCTTCAGGCAGTCATGGAGATCCTCGATTCCCTCTGCCACGTGGATATGATAGCCCACCTCGTCCGGCTTGTTGGCCGCCGCCAGCTCCATAGTCTCATCTGAGATCGTAAACTGAGCATGCATTCCCATCATACCAGCCAGCATATCCGAATCATCCTTCAGCGCGTAGCGGATAAATTCCGCATTCTCCATCACCGCTTCTCTTGCCTTATCCATGCCGTCCCTGTCCGATACTTCGTAGCACAGGCAGGAACGCACGCCCAGTTCTTTCGCCGCGTCAGCGATGGTGAACAGGCTGTCTTTAATGTGGCCGAAGCTTGCATGGTGGTCGAAGATGGTGGTCACACCGTTGCGGATACAGGAGATCATGGTATCAATCGCGCTGTATTTTGTCTGTTCCAGCGTCAGGTGCCGGTCAATGGTCCACCACTGTCCGTCCAGGATATCCAGAAATCCTTTCGGATTATAGCCTTTGATACTGAATCCCCTTGCCATGGCGCTGTAGATGTGCTCGTGGGTATTGATAAACGCAGGCATGATCAGCCCTTTCTTCGCGTCAATATACTCCGCTCCCGGATAGGCTTCCTTCAAGTCCTTCTCCGCACCTACTTTCACAATCTTAGTTCCCTCAATCGCAACCGCTCCATGTTCCAGGTATGGAAGATTGCTGTCTCTGGTAATGACCTTACCGTTTCCAATGATCAGCATAATGCCGCCTCCTTTATATAATAATTTTATTTTTGGGCTTATTTCTATAGTATAGAACGGCAGACCTTGAACAGCAGACCTCAGACCCGTCTGCTGCGCAGACTATCCGCTGCTTACGCAGCTTCTGTCCGAGGTTGTTGGGCGTTCCGCCCAATATCAGTATGAAAAACCAGCCCTTAGCAAGTAAACTTGCACGGTCTGTTTTTTCATACTGCTGCTGTTCTGAATCCTAATCCAGCTTTTTTTCCGCTTCCGTCAGATCCATGTTCTTAGGGAGCACCAGGTTCAAAAGGATCGCCACGATAGTTGCCAGCACCACCGGGGATTTTCCGAAAATGGTCGTCACCCATGCCGGGAAGGACGCCAGCGCCGCATTGGCCTGGGTGATCCCCATTCCAAGGGCGATCGCGAGACCAACAATGGTGGTATTCCTGTAGTTCATCGGGGATGCCGTGATCAGCTTCACACCGGTCATCGCAATGGACGCGAAAACGGATACGGTGGCTCCGCCCAGCACACAGGACGGGATCGTCGTCAGCAGGGAGGAAAACTTCGGGATCAGCCCTGCTACCAGGAGGATGCCTGCCGCCATGGCGAATACTCTCTTAGCCACCACCTTTGTGGATGCCACGATCCCCACATTCTGGCTGTATGTAGCTGTGGGAAGCCCTCCAAAGAACGCGCAGAAGATATTGCTGATTCCGTATGCCACGATCCCCCCCGTTCAGCTCCTCGTCCGTAGGCATCCTGTCCAGACCGCCCGTTGTAGTGGCGGAAAAATCTCCGATGGCCTGGATGGAATTGATGGCAAATAACACGCCGATGGCCACACAGGAGGAAGGTTCAAATGTGATCCCAAAGTGGAGCGGCCGGGGAAGCTGAAACATGGATGCCGATGCCACGGAAGAAAAGTTTACCATCCCGAATGCCAGTGCCACGATATATCCTACAATAATTCCTATTAGTATAGAAGACAATTTCCAGATCCCTTTTCCATAATGATTCAGCGCAGTCACCACGATCAGCGTGATGATGGCAATCAGCCAGTTCTGCCAGGAACCGTACTGCTCGCTTCCCGTCCCGCCTGCCATATAATTGATAGCCGTCGGATACAGGGAAAGTCCGATCGCAAATACTACTGTACTAGTGATCAGCGGCGGGAAAAATCTCCGGATCTGCTTGATGAAGATCCCCACGATAATAGCTACGATACCGCCCACGATCTGAGCGCCCAGGATCGTCGCCACATCAAAGTCTCCCGCGATCGCCTGCATTGTGGGTACATAGGCGAAGATGATGCCCATGATGACTGGAAGGCCAGACCCAAGGGAGACGGGGCCGTTCTTGATCAGCGGAAATAGCTGGATGAATGTGGTCAGTGCCGACATCACCAGGGCCGCCTGGATCAGGATCACCGAATCTGCCGGAGAAAGCTCTGCCACACCGGCTACGATGATGGCCGGGGTCACGCATCCAACGATCATGGCCACCACATGCTGCATTGCCAGCGGAAGCGCCTGTGATACGGAAGGCTTTCCGTCAATCCTGAATAATTCCTGCGAGATCGCGCCTGCTTCTTCTTTACTCATGTCTTTCGTTTCCTTTCTCTCCTTCTTTCTCAAAAAATGCTACGTGTCATTTCTATATATAATATAAGAAATGATGTAACTGTTCAGAACCGCAGACCCGATTGCTGCTGTTCTAAATAAGAAGCATATTGTCATACGTTATGGGAGAGACCTGCCGGCATGGGACAAAAATTTCTGCTATGCAAAAGTAACAAGCCCTGAGCTTTTGCTTTCCAAACCAGTTCATGCACATTAAACAATTTTCGCTTCTGTTGATTCTATAATAACATCAATCTGCTTAAAATACAAGTAAAATAAAAATTTTTTTGTTTCTTAAAAATTTTTTGTTTTTCTATTGATTTTTTCAAAATTTGTGATATGATGTTTTGTAGAGAGACCAATAGAGCTTGAAATAACAGCCCGGTATTTCCAATCCATTATATAAGGAAGGAGGAATTGAAGATGAATATTTCCAGGTTAGATATGTTGAAGCAGATCGCGGCCGGGCTTTCGGCACAATTTGGAAAGGACTGCGAGATCGTGGTTCATGATCTGACGGATGATTCCCTTGAGCACACCATCGTACATATTGAGAACGGCGGGCTCACCGGGCGCAAGATCGGCGACGGACCTTCCGGAGCCGTCCTGAATGCCATCCGACATCAGGGCGAACCTTTGAAAGATAAGCTTGCTTATCTGACCCGGACGGAAAATGGACGGATTCTCAAGTCCAGCACCATCTACATCCACAACGACGAAGGGCGGCCCTGTTACATATTTTCCATCAACTATGATATCACCGCCCTTCTCGCGCTGGAGAACAGCGTCCACGCTCTCATCACCTGTGAAGAGCCCCAGACGGAAGCTTCACCCAACGTCATTACCCATGATGTGAGCAGGCTTCTGGATGAGCTGATCGAACAGTCCGTTGCACTGGTCGGGGTTCCTGTACCTCTTATGACGAAGGAAGACAAGATCAAGGCGATCAATTTCCTGAATGATGCCGGAGCCTTCCTGATCACCAAGTCAGGAGACAAAGTAGCCAAGTACTTTGACATCTCCAAGTATACGCTCTACAGCTATGTAGATATCAACAAGTAATGTGAAAGACCTGCCCTTAGCAGTCTTTCCGAATCCCAAAATGAATAAAGGAGAATTTGAAACATGAGCAGCACAGAGAAACATTTAAAATGGACTCTGAATCATATTGCCAAGAGCGATGATACACAGGTCCGGAACATGTCTATGGAAGAAATGTCAAAAGCGAACAACTTCCATAAAAGTTTTCCGCAGTACGAAGTCACACCGCTGACCCGTTTATCCAGGCTGGCTGAGTACCTGGGTCTGAAGCGTCTTTATGTAAAGGACGAATCCTACCGCTTCGGCCTGAACGCGTTCAAGGTGCTCGGTGGTTCTTATGCCATCGCCAGATACATCGCGCAGCAGACCGGCAAGGATGTCAGCGAGATTCCTTACGATGTACTGACCTCCGAGAAGCTCAGAGAAGAATTTGGGCAGGCAGCCTTCTTTACTGCGACGGACGGCAATCATGGACGCGGAGTTGCCTGGGCTGCGAACAAGCTTGGACAGAAGTGTACCGTCCGGATGCCGAAGGGTTCCACACAGACCCGTCTGAACAACATTGCCAAAGAGAATGCCACGGTTACCATCGAAGACCTGAACTATGACGAATGTGTCCGCATGGCCGCAAAGGAAGCGGAGAACACGGAACACGGCGTGATCATTCAGGATACCGCATGGGAGGGCTATGAGGAGATTCCGACCTGGATCATGCAGGGTTACGGAACACTTGCCCTGGAAGCAGACCGGCAGCTTGCGGACGACGGATGCCGCCCCACCCACATCTTTATCCAGGCCGGGGTTGGTTCCCTTGCAGGCGCGGTGATCGGCTTCTTCGCCAACCGTTTCAAAGAAAATCCTCCGGTCATGGTCGTTTGCGAAGCCAATGCGGCTGACTGCCTCTACCGTTCCGCAATGCAGAAAGACGGAAGCCGTGTGGATGTAACCGGCGACATGTTCACCATCATGGCTGGCCTGGCATGCGGCGAAGCCAACACCGTATCCTGGGATATCTTAAGAAACCATGCGGATGCATTTGTTTCCTGCCCGGACTGGGTGAGCGCAAACGGCACACGCATTTACGCGGCTCCGTTAAAGGGCGATCCGCAGGTCATCTCCGGAGAATCCGGTTCTGTCACCATGGGCCTGGTGCACGCGCTGATGACCAATCCGGAATACAAGGATCTGAAAGAAGCCTTAAAGCTGGATGAAAATTCAGAGGTTTTACTTGTATCATCCGAAGGCGACACAGATCCGGACCGTTTCCGTGAGATCACATGGGAAGGTTTATGCGGATCAGATAAGGAAGTTTTCGCAGATTTATAAGAGATTGTAAATCGTAATTATCATGCAGCAGACCGGACAGAAACTCCCTCTTCTGTTCCGGATATAGCAAGCATACATTTTTCATATTATAAGGAGGATAAAAACATGTTTGATTTTGGCAAGATTAAGGAAGCTGCCCAGGGGTATGAGAAGGATATGACCGCTTTCCTGCGCGCCATCGTAAAGAACCCGGGCGAGAGCTGCGACGAGAAGGCTCACATCGACACCATCGCTGCAGAGATGAAGAAGGTTGGATTCGACGAGGTTCAGATCGATCCCCAGGGAAATGTGATCGGCTACATGGGAACCGGCGACAAGATCATCGCATATGACGCGCACATTGACACCGTAGGAATCGGCAATATCGAGAACTGGAACTTTGATCCCTACGAGGGCTATGAGAACGAGACCGAGATCGGCGGACGCGGCGTGTCTGACCAGTGCGGCGGTATCGTATCCGCAGTATACGGCGCAAAGATCATGAAGGACATGGATCTGATCCCGGAAGGCTGCAAGATCATGGTTGTAGGAACCGTTCAGGAAGAGGACTGCGACGGACTCTGCTGGCAGTACATCATCAACGAAGACAAGGTTCGCCCGGAATTTGTTGTTTCCACAGAGCCTACAGACGGCGGAATCTACCGCGGACAGAGAGGACGTATGGAGATCCGTGTAGACGTGAAGGGTGTTTCCTGCCACGGCTCCGCTCCGGAGCGCGGTGACAACGCGATCTACAAGATGGCGGACATCCTCCAGGATATCCGCGCATTGAATGAAAATGACGCGGAAGACGGAACCGAGATCAAAGGTCTTGTAAAGATGCTGGATGAAAAGTACAATCCGGACTGGGAAGAGGCTCGTTTCCTTGGACGCGGTACTGTAACCGTATCCCAGATCTTCTATACTTCCCCGAGCCGCTGTGCGGTTGCTGACTCCTGCGCGGTATCTCTGGACCGCCGTATGACCTTCGGCGAGACCTGGGAGAGCTGCCTGGATGAGATCCGCGCGCTGCCGAGCGTGAAGAAATACGGAGACGATGTTGTGGTTTCCATGTACAACTACGACCGTCCTTCCTACACAGGATGTGTATACGAGATCGAGTGCTACTTCCCGACATGGGCGATCCCGAAGGATCACAAGGTAACGAAGGCTCTGGAGGCTGCTTACAAGGGACTCTACGGCGATCAGAGAATCGGCGCTGCTGACACTCTGGAAATGCGTCAGGCACGTCCTCTGACAGACAAGTGGACCTTCTCCACCAACGGCGTTTCCATCATGGGAAGAAACGGAATCCCCTGTATCGGATTCGGACCTGGCGCAGAGGCACAGGCTCACGCTCCGAATGAAATGACCTGGAAGCAGGATCTGGTAACATGTGCTGCTGTATATGCCGCACTTCCGACAGAATACTGCAAATAATTTATTTTCCTTTTTTCTGCCGTAGCAGTATGGATACGGTACACGATATACGAAACCTATTTACCCTAATACTTTACAAATTTTTTTCAGGAGGATTTTACAATGAAAACATTACAGGATTATATCGATAAGCTCAACGCGTTAAATTTCAAAGAGATGTACAACGGAGACTTCTTCCTTACATGGGAAAAATCCGACGACGAGATCGAGGCAGTATTTACCGTAGCTGACGCACTGCGTTTCATGAGAGAAAACAACATTTCCACAAAGGTATTCGAGAGCGGCCTTGGAATCTCCTTATTCCGCGACAACTCTACCCGTACCCGTTTCTCCTTTGCTTCTGCCTGCAACCTGTTAGGTCTGGAAGTTCAGGATCTGGACGAAGGAAAATCTCAGGTAGCGCACGGCGAGACTGTCCGTGAGACTGCTAACATGATCTCCTTCATGGCAGATGTCATCGGTATCCGCGATGATATGTACATCGGCAAGGGAAATGCTTACATGCACGAGGTTGTTGACGCTGTAACTCAGGGAAATAAGGATGGCATCCTGGAGCAGAAGCCTACTCTTGTAAACCTGCAGTGCGACATTGACCACCCGACACAGGCAATGGCAGATATGCTCCACATCATCCACGAATTTGGCGGTGTTGAGAATCTGAAAGGCAAGAAGCTGGCTATGACATGGGCTTACTCTCCGTCTTACGGCAAGCCGCTGTCCGTTCCTCAGGGAATCATCGGACTGATGACACGTTTCGGCATGGACGTTGTACTGGCGCATCCGGAAGGCTACGAAGTATTCGAGGAAGTAGAAGAAGTTGCGAAGAAGAACGCGGAGAAGTCCGGTGGTTCCTTCACAAAGACAAACAGCATGGCTGAGGCATTCAAGGATGCTGACATCGTATATCCGAAGAGCTGGGCTCCTTTCGCCGCAATGGAAAAACGTACCGAGCTGTACGGAAACGGCGACACAGACGGCATCAAGGCTCTGGAGAAAGAACTGCTTGCACAGAACGCAGAGCACAAAGACTGGGCTTGTACCGAAGAACTGATGGCTACCACAAAGGACGGAAAGGCTCTGTATATGCACTGCCTGCCGGCTGATATCACAGGCGTAAGCTGTAAGGAAGGCGAAGTAGACGCGTCCGTATTTGACCGCTACAGAGATCCGCTGTACAAGGAAGCAAGCTTCAAGCCGTACATCATCGCTGCAATGATCTTCCTTGCAAAATTTGCTGATCCGGCTGACATCCTTAAGAAGCTGGAAGAAAACGGAACACCGAGAGTATTTAAATAATCGTCGGGAACAGCAGCAATATGAAAAAACAGACTTTGCAAGTTTACTTGCTAAGGGCTGATTTTTCATATTGCTATTGGGCGGGACGCCCATGAACCTCAGACAGGAGCTTCGAAGAAGCGGATAATCTGCGCAGCAGATGGGTCTGAGGTCTGCTGTTCCGAATTGGAAATCGTTACATTCAAGAATCCTTACAGATAGAAAGGCAAATATGATGTCGAAAAAGAAAAGAGTTGTCATCGCGCTTGGCGGAAATGCTCTTGGAAATACTCTGCCGGAGCAGATGGCAGCAGTAAAGATTACCGCTAAGGCAATCGTAGATTTGATCGAAGACGGCTGTGAAGTCGTAGTATCCCACGGAAACGGCCCCCAGGTCGGCATGATCAACAATGCCATGATCGCGTTGACCCATGAAGATCTGGAACAGCCCAACACTCCCCTCTCCGTATGCGTTGCCATGAGTCAGGCTTACATCGGCTATGACCTGCAGAATGCGCTCCGCGAAGAGCTGCTGAACCGCAATATCACGAATATTCCGGTTGCAACCATGATCACCCAGGTCCGTGTGGATGAAAATGACCCAGCTTTCCAGAATCCCAGCAAGCCCATCGGCAAGTTTGTGGACGCAGAGCAGGCGAAGATGATGGAAGAAAAATTCAACTATATCATGAAAGAAGACGCGGGAAGGGGCTACCGCCGTGTAGTAGCTTCCCCGAAGCCGGCAGAGATCATTGAGATCGGCACGATCCGTACCATGGTGGACGCAGGCAACCTGGTCATCGCCGGAGGCGGCGGCGGAATCCCTGTCACCAGGCAGGGCAACCACTTAAAAGGCGCCAGCGCCGTAATCGACAAGGACTTTGCAAGCTGCCTGATTGCAAAGGAACTGGATGCGGATTATCTGATCATCCTGACAGCCGTAGAAAAGGTTGCGCTCAACTTCGGCAAGCCGGATGAAAAATGGCTCAGCGACGTCTCTGTAGAAGAGGCAGAACAGTATGTAAAAGAAGGCCACTTCGCACCTGGCTCCATGCTGCCGAAGGTACAGGCTGCGATGGACTTCGCGTCCTCCAAGCCGGGACGCACCGCCCTGATCACACTTCTGGAAAAATCCAGAGACGCGGTACAGGGCAAGACCGGAACCATGTTCCACGCATAGTATGATACAGAGCCGTCCCATACTGCGCCGGGTACGCACCGCGCGCCGGGACCGACTGAAACTGACATGACTAAGGAACTGGCACAAAATAACTTACCAATCGTCCGCAGGATTTCTCATCAGGAATATGTTAAGTTATTTGGGGACAGCTCCTAACTCCATAAAACTCCTCAGGAGGGGCTGTTGGGAAAACCTGAATTTCCCAACAGCCCCTTTTTTATCTCAGCGTATCAAAAAACGCTGTCCACGCAGGCTTTCCTTGCACTTCATATGCAAAATTCCAGGCACGCTTTAAACTGGTCGCAGTCGATCCGGATATCAAATTCCCCGCCCAATGCTTTCGCGTAGGTACTTACGATTGCCAGTCCCAGGCCGTTGCCCTCGCTGGTTCTGGACTGATCCCCGCGTGCAAACCGCTCTACAATATCCTCCTTTGTAAAATCCATAAAGTAACCGGCTGTATTCGTGATCTCGATACGGATTCTTCGCCTTGGTTCCTCGATCGCTTCTGTCCGGACAGGCGCAGAGGGTGAATCCTGGGCATCTGCCAGGTAAACGGACTGATCTGCGGCTGCCTTGGAGCCTTCATCCCTTCGGATCTCTGTTTTCACGAATACCCTCGTCTTTTCCGCAGAATATTTCAGCGCGTTCTCAATCAGGTTCTGGCAGATCCGGTAAAAATAGGTGTTATCCGTATAAATCTCTGTGTTCTCTTTCGTAAGCAGCGTCACAAATTTCAGCCCGCTTTCTTCGATCCGGTCGTCCATGTCCGCAAAAATCTGCTCAATCAGACGGTTCACCTCAAAGTGCTCTCTGTGCAGCTCCACATTGCCGCTGCTTGCCTTTGCCAAGGAGAAGAGGCTGTTGATCATCTCTCCCAGCTTCTCCGTCCTGGAGGAAATCACGTCCACATAATCCCGGACGATTCCGCTCAGTTCCTCCTTTTTAATCAGTTCGATGTAGCCCACGATGGAGGTCAGCGGTGTTTTCAGGTCGTGGGATACGTTGGTGATCAGATCCACCCTGAGCTGGTCGCTGCGTGAGACCTTCTCCAGGCTTTTCTTCTCTATCTCCAACGCCTCTGCCAGCCGCTTCTGCTGCATCATTTCGATCTGCCCCATGATGCCCTCCAGCTTCCGGTTCCAGAACCGGCTGAGCCTGTTCCGGCAGATCAGGTATTGGGTCGGGACTGTCATGAAGATCATATATGCCGCCCCGTAGTTATACCAAAATTTTGACCCATAGGACCAGCCTGCATAAACCAGTTCAAAAAACAGCAGATACACCGTTGCTGACAGTCCTCCGGCTGCCCCGATCCAATACAGACGTTTTATGGATTTTTCCCTGACTGTTTTCCATTTTTCATATTCATATCCGGTGCAGTCCTCCGGCTCCCCATACTGATGAACCAGATACAGCTTTAAAAGGATCGACACCCCCAGGCCCAGCCAAATATTTCCCTGTGCTCCGATCAGAAACGTTGCCTGCGGAGAATGATATCCACCATATGCTGACATGATCCAAAGTCCTGCAAGCCCGACAGCCACTGATGTAAGCCCTGAGATTATTTTCCCTTCTCTTCCCAAAAACTGAATAAACTTCTCATACATATTTTTCCATTTTGTAGCCAATGCCCCACACCACCTTTACATACCTCGGCTTCTTTGTATCAATCTCGATCTTTTCGCGGATATGCCGGATATGCACCATTACCGTATTCTCTACCGTATAATCCGCCACTCCGCCCCAGACCCGTTCATAGATCTGTTCTGCCGGAAATACCTGCCCCGGATGCCCCATGAGAAGCTCCAGGATCTTGTACTCCGTAGCGGTCAGATGCACCTCCTCCCCTTCCACGACCGCCACCCGCTGCTTTTTATCCAGCACCAGGCCGCCGTTGATGATCTGATCCTCTGCCGGTTCCGGCTTTTTCTCACCCCATGCATGGTACCGCCGCAGATGCGCCTTGACCCTGGCGAGCAGCTCCGCCGGGTTGTAGGGCTTTTCTACATAGTCGTCCGCTCCCAGCGTCAGCCCGGACACCTTGTCGCTCTCTTCGGTCCTGGCCGACAGGATGATCACCGGAATCCTGCTTTTCTCACGAAGCTTCATCAATGCCGACAGCCCGTTGAGCCTGGGCATCATCACATCCAGAAGAATCAGGTCGATCTTCTTCTGCTCTAGGGCATCCAGCGCCTCCATTCCGTCATACGCCTTTTCCACCTGATAGCCCTCAAATTTCAGCAGTTCACTGATGGAATACACGATCTCCTTATTATCATCTACAATCAGTATCGTCTCATTTTCCATGGGGATCTCCTCCTAACTGAGGCCATAATGCAAAGCTGCTTTTCCCGCGGCCCTTTTGTGTTTACATGACTACTATAATAAAACCCGCTTAAAAGAAACTCAATATAATTCTTAAAAATATCTTAACTATTCACAGCAATGATGTTTTACTATTCACATGTTTCATTCCATTTCTATTTGGGTGCAGATAAAAATAGTTGGTAAATATGTTTACAAATCTCCTTATAAATGATATAATTGAATCGTCATATAAGGAGGTTTCTTATGGAAGATATCAAATCGCCATCCTCCGTTACGATTGGGGAACTTTCCCGATTAGTCAAAGAATTCGAAGAGAAGATACAAAACGGCACGGAAGATCCAGATCGTTTTTTAACCATCTATGAAATTGAGGAACTTTGGAGCCGGTTAATAGGAGATACCAATGTTTTATATTCGGATATGCTTCAGACAATTATCCGAAACATTGATGAAAAGGAGTTGATACGTAGAAAAAAAGGGAGTTCCAAGCCAGAGGAATAAAATTGCGCACTCACAGGCGCGCAGAGCGGCTCATTTATACAATTCATGGCCCTCTCCATTATGATAGGGCTATGCTGATTCCAGAAACCCCGGAATCTAACGGAAGTTTCGACATCAGTATATGAAATCAGCAATATAACAGCTGAAAAACCTCTTAAAATAAGGTGTTTTCAGCTGTTTATTATTTTTGATAATGTAGTGCCCTTATATTATCTATATTTTTGAAATTTATTATTGATTATAGCTGATATGTATGCTATATTATTCGAAAGAAAGGTAGGGCACTACATGGCATATATAAGAGAAAAATGGAAAAAGGGAAAACCTTATTATTACATTGTCGAAAGCCAACGGGATGGGACAAAAGTCAGACAGCGTATTCTTGAATATATTGGGACTGTTGACAATCTTAAAGAATACGCATTGAAAGGCTACAAAAGTATCCAGGCCTCTCAGGAACTTGCGTCCCATGGCGCGGAAGCTCAGTATGCCGAAAAGGAGCTGACCTTCAAGTGCTATGAGCATGGGGCCTGTATGGCAATGCTCTGGACAGCCCGACAAATCGGGATCGAGAAGATCTTGGATGAGACATTCCCACAAAAGACCATTAAGGGAATGAAACGGAGCACTGCCCTGCTCCTTTCCATGATCCACAGAGCCATCGAACCGGGGAGCAAACGGGAGTTTAGCTCCTGGGCAAATGGGACGAGTCTCCCTTACCATATGAAGTTCCATGCAGAGGACTTATCTTCCCAGGCATTCTGGGAGGCGATGGATGGCATTTCGCAGGAACAGATCAGCGCGGCATGGGAAAAGGTTATGGAGAGGCTCCTTGACTTATGTGGGATTGACATACCGTGCTTCCATCTGGACTATAGCAATTACTTTACTTACATTGATTCAAAAAATAACCGCTGCCTCATCTGCAAAAAGGGGCACAACAAACAGAAGAGGGACGACCTGAAACAGTTTTCACTTGCAGTACTTACCGCGGCCGAGCTCACCGTACCGCTGTTATGGGAAATCTATCCGGGAAACCGCAATGACACCGAGGAATTTGCGGCATTCACCAGCCATGTGCGGGAAGGGCTGGGCAAACTCTGTGGAGATCCCAGCGACGTGACCATTGTATTTGACGGCGGCAGCAACTCCCGTGAGAACCTCCAGAGCCTGGGGATGCATTTCATATGCGCGCATTCCCTTTCCGGGCTTAAGGATCTCTATGGCATAGATATCGCCGACTATGAAACGGTGACACTTGACAGTGGGGCCGAGAAAAAAATGTTCCGTATCGATGGACTGGAGTTTTCCGGGATGACGGGGACGGGGATACTGACGTACAGCCCTGCGTTGGAAGATGGGCAGAGGGCGCAGATGGAGAAAGACTTGCTCCTGGCAGCGGAAACGATGTCCAGCCTTCAGGAGAAGCTGGGGAACAAAAGGTCTGGTTTGTATAGAGAATTGAAGAGGAAGGAACGGGAAACCAGGAATGCGGCTCGTGAAGCAGAAGAATATAACCAGAAGATTGATGCGGATGAGGAAAAAGCCAATGCGGAGGGACGCCGCAGAAGAGGAAGGAAGAAAAAACACCTGGATGTGCCGGAGTGGGATGAGAAGAATGCGTTGGAAGAGATCGTGAGGTCGCACTTATATAAGAAGAAAGCCTATTTGAAAGAGTTCACGGAACTGACGCTGGAAAAAAGATCGGATGGCTGCTATAAGGCCACTTGGAAAGAGGACGCGGTAAAAAAGGCGGGTTACTGCAGGAAATTTTATGGTAAGAAACTGACGGTCACCGACCATAAGGATTGGACATCAAAAGAGATCCTGGAGGAATACAGCCGTCAGGAATGTATTGAAAACGGCATCTTCCGGGTGTCAAAGGACATTGACCACTTTAGTGTCCGTCCACAGCACCACTGGACGGACGATAAGATTCGGGTTCATGTGTTCATTTGCCTGACAGCCATAGTCATCGCCGAGATCATGAGGAAACATTTTGAAGAAAATGGGCATTATCTGACAAAAGGCGCGCTGCTGGACAGACTGGGTGAAGTGCATGACGGCTGGGTGTTTATAGGCAAAAAAAAAGCGGAACGTGTCATAGAGAAGGCAGACACGTTCCATCAGGAACTTTGGGAATGCGCAGTCAAACTGAAGCAGGGCCTGTTCCGGGAAAGGAATAAGATTATAGATTAAAACGTAATTGGGCACTACACGCATAAGAGACCGAACCCCTTATATTTCAAAGGTTTCGGACTCTTCCATTGTATCAATGTCGAAACTTCCGCTAAGGAGGCACTTCTGAAAAACGCGCATGCGAAAAGTGTTTTCCCTCTGGATGACGCGCTTGGGATTTCCAGGCTTCCTTTTAAAATGACCCCAGCACTTATGCTCCGATGTGCCTATTGGGCTCAAAACCAATGTTCATACCAAACTGCCGAGAATGTCATTCGGGATACTTATGGCATGGAAATCAATGATGATACGATTAGACATGTGACGAATTGCATAGGCCGGGTGATATTCGAGGAGGACTGCAGGAAGACGGATCGTCTGTTCCAAAAGCAGAAAAGCGGAATGCTGGATTTTAAAAATAACAAGAAAGGGATCCTTTATATCGAAGCGGACGGTGCCGCGCTGAATACAAGGCACAAAAATGAGGAGGGCTCGACATGGCGGGAGAATAAGCTTGGAGTCGTCTATTCCTCTGATCACATTTATTATTGGAAGAACAAAAAAGGGGAGCGCCAGCATCAGATAGAAAAAAGAGAGTATGTTTCCTATGTTGGAGCCGCGAGCGAGTTTGGCAGGCATCTCTACCGGTGCGCGGTTGAGAACGGTTACGGCAGCTATCAGGAAACGGTGGTTCTCAGTGATGGGGCGGCGTGGATTGCAAATATGGCGGAAGAACTGTTCCCTGATGCGCAGCACATTCTTGACCTGTACCATTTGAAAGAAAACGTGCGCGCTTTTTCCAAAATCAAGTTCGGAATGAAAGAAGACAAATACATTCCGTGGGCAGAAGAGATGTCTGACCTGCTTGAAAACGGGCTGACGGATCAGGCTCTAAGAAAATTGGATCCCGATGAAACCTATACGAATTGCGTCAATCTATACCACTACATTTCCATGCATAGAGGCCACATCAATTATCCCGAATATAAGGCGAAAGGATATTTCTGTGGAAGCGGTGCAATAGAAAGTGGAAACAAAATCGTTTTACAGAAACGACTAAAACAAGCTGGCATGCGGTGGGAACCGCGAACGGCTCAGTATCTTCTTACTTTGAAAACCAAATATGAAAGCGGACGATGGGAGCGGGATGTTGTTGATTTTATCAAAAGGCATCTCAGTTATTTAAAGCAGAATTGACGAAGGCATACGCATCAAAAAAGCGTATGCCTTTTCTTTATCAGAACCTAAAAACCAACAAAAATTATCTGCACCCTTTCTATTTTTCCTTCTTGACTTAAAGTCCACTTTAAGGTGTATGATAAAAAACAGATTGATATCCTGACAACATATGGTCGGCAAGCACAATTGGAAAAGGAGAGATGGATTATGATTTATAAGGAGTTTCAGAATTTAAAATTATCTGCTCTTGGCATGGGCGCCATGCGTCTGCCCACGATTGACGGAGATGATTCCAGGATTGACGAGGCGGCTTCTGAAAAAATGGTTGCCCGCGCCATGGAAAAGGGAATCAACTACTATGATACCGCATGGGGATATCACGGCGGACATTCGGAGCTTGTCATGGGAAAGCTTTTGAACAAATATCCCCGTGAGAGCTACTATCTTGCCACAAAGTTTCCCGGATACGACCTGGCAAACATGGACAAGGTGGAATCCATTTTTGAGCGTCAGCTTGAAAAATGCGGCGTATCCTATTTTGATTTTTACCTGTTCCACAATGTCTGCGAGATGAACATTGACGCTTATCTGGATCAGAAGTACGGCATCTTCGATTATCTGATGAAGCAGAAGGAAAACGGCCGAATCCGGCATCTAGGTTTTTCCGCCCACGGAAGCGTTGAAGTCATGAAGCGTTTTCTGGACGCTTATGGGAAGCATATGGAGTTCTGCCAGATCCAGATGAATTATCTGGACTGGACTTTCCAGGATGCCAAAGGAAAAGTGGAGCTGCTCCGTGAGCACCGCATCCCGGTCTGGGTGATGGAGCCGGTCCGCGGAGGAAAGCTTGCAGCGCTTCCGGAGGAACATGCCGCAAAGTTAAAAGCCCTCCGCCCGGAGGAAGGCATCCCGGCATGGTCGTTCCGTTTCCTGCAGTCCTTCCAGGATGTGACGGTGACGCTCTCCGGCATGTCCAACTTTGAACAGTTGGAGGATAATATCCGTACATACGAGGAAGACAAACCGTTAAATCAAGAAGAGATGGACACGCTGCTCGGTATTGCAGACGAGATGCTGGGCAAAAAGACGCTCCCCTGTACAGCGTGCCGCTATTGTGTGAGCCACTGCCCCCAGGAGCTGGATATCCCGTCCCTGCTTGCGCTGTATAATGAGCACTGCTTTACAGACGGCGGATTCATCGCACCCATGGCCCTGTCCTCCTACCAGAAGGAAAAGCTGCCCAGCGCATGCGTAGGCTGCAGAAGCTGTGAGGCCGTCTGTCCCCAGCAGATTCTGATTTCGGAAGCAATGTCTGATTTTACGGCGAAGCTGAATATGTAAAGAGGGTTACGCCGAAGTCTACCCTTATTAAAAGAAATGAGGATGTCGGGAAATACGGTTTACCCGCAATATATTGCTCTGTTGAACCAGCCAGGCAATATATTGGACAAACCGTATCGTTTTCCGACAACCTCATGATCTGAATAACAGCATTTATATTTGAAGTGAAACAAATAACTTCACATTGCTATTTCTACTTTCTTTCCGGCAAAAGCAATTCCATACTTCACAATATCATGAATCCCTCGGTCTAAAAGATCTGTATCATAATGCTTTGTATCAATCTGCCGTAATGCATCTTGAGCACGATCAGACAGTACCTCTTCCTCTTTTACTGCCTTAAACTCCATAATAATTCCCGGTAAAGAACGAATCTTCGGTTCCAGCACAAGATCAAATCTTCCATCTCCAGATTCCCTGTTTGAGCGAATATAATATCTGGAAGACATACCCGCAGCAAGCCCCAACATCATACCATGATAGAAACCTTCCGCGGCTCCGTCAAAACAACTGATACAGGTAATCATATATTTACAAAGAAACTCCTGGAGCTTTTTCCCGTCATTCAGATAGAGTGCCTTCTCAAGACCAGCCATCACATTGCCGTCCACAGTTCCCCTGAGCCAGGAAAGAATCTCTGTATTATATACTCTAAGAATCTCCTTATTCGGCAGCGCCAGTTCCATAAAGGTTCCAAATTCCGTTTCAACTGCATTACTCACAGGCTTCAAATATCCTGCAATCAGGAGAAAGCTGAAAATCGTATCCGTTCCATCTGTGATTCTTGGATAAATCACGTCCATATTTAACGATGCCTGTACCGTCCGTCCCTGCATCAAAGAAAACAGATTCTCAGCAATATCCGGGGTGAGGGAAGTCATAATTTCTCGGATAATCTCATTGTCACTGGTATTGGTCCAGTAAGGTTTTGCCTGACAATGATTATAAAAGTAATTTGCTACAGACCATGGATTAAAGATTTCTGTGTTTCCAAAACGATATCCATCGTACCAGTCACATAATTCTTCCAATTTATCCTGTTGTCCATAATAAGCTGCCATCTCTTTTACTTCGCCCTCGGTAAATCCAAAATACTTACTATATTTCTCATCCAAAACCGAATTGACAATCGGATTATTGAGTCCACTAAACAGATTCTCTTTTGAAACGCGAAGAATACCTGTAAGAACACCAAATGCAAGAGAAGGATTATCCTTTAACCCTCCTGACATGAAATTTCTCATAAAGGTTATCACTTCATTATAGAAATTTAGGGTATGTCCCTGTTGAATCGGCGTATCATATTCATCGATCAAAACAACAACTTTAGACTGATGATGCTTTTCGAGCATGCGTCCCAGATTCAGAAGTGCTCTGGTATACTCAACCGCATTCAGTCGATCAGACTGCATTCTCAACAGATAGTCCTTTTCCACAGGGTTAAGGCTGGTGCTTGTAAAGAGTTCATCATGTCTCATGTATTCATCGCGAATAACATTTTTGATTGCTTCAAATGTACTTGCCCAATCCGCAAATTTTGCGTCTTTAAAGGTAAGCGAAATCACTGGGAAAGTACCTTGAAGCTTCTGATACTTCTCGCCGCAGGACCAAATCTTTTTATCTCTGAAATAAACGGAGGTATCTTCTTCAGCCTTTTCAAAAAAGCTCTTGAGCATATCAATGGCCAGGGTTTTACCAAATCTTCTCGGTCTTGTAAACAGGATTACCGGTACCTGATCATCGATCAGATCACGAATCAGAAGTGTTTTATCAACATAGTAACTGTTTTTTACTACATCCATGTATGATGTATTTCCGACCGCACAGGAAAGCATTCCTTCTTTTCCTTTTCCAGAGTTTATATTTCCCCGATAAGCAAACACGGATTCTTCCGGAATCTTCCAATTGCGTCCCTCTTTTCGAGCACCCTCAAATGTCTGTTTATTACATAGCCCCACTACTCTTCTGGTTGATAATTTCAAAATTTTGGCGGCTTCTTTTGTTGAAATACATCTGAAATCGGTCATGCCATCACTCCTTTTCGGAAACAGTACAGCATTTTTCGGAATTTACTGCATTCATTATACCTGACTTTCATCCGCTTTGCACTCTTTTTTTTATTTTGGAATACTTTTAAGCCAGAAACTTACCCTTCTTTTTCCACAATCTCCATCAGCGATACACTTTTCAGATACCGTTTCAGCAAAAAGCAGCAGAAGTACGGAAACGTAAATATTTTTCTGCTGTATCCGATATTCCCCATTACCAATTTGATTCCATATTTGATATCCGGATACCTGTCACTGGCGATCAGCGTCTGCAGGGACTTTGCTCTTCCGTTCACCGCCTTTACTTCCAGAGGAATCAATTCCGAACTTGTCCGTATAAAAAAATCCTCCTCCAGAGTGGAATTTTCTTTCTTAAAATAGTACAGCCCGTATCCGCTTTTGGAAAGCGCTTCTGCTGCCACATTTTCATACAAAGCGCCTTTATACACCCCCAGATTTTTATTTTCCCGAAGGTCGTCCTGCGCTTCCTCATCCAGCATTGCCACCAGCAATCCGCTGTCGGCAAAATACAGCTTCAGTTTTGTATCATCATAATTCCCTTTCAGCGGCAGTTCCGGAAAATGCAGGCAATAACAGGTATTCACGACCCCCGCGTCCTTAAGCCATTCGATACAGCCCCGGTAATCCTTGAATCTCGCGCCGGATGCCACCTTTGAAATCTGGAACTTCTTATTGTCTCGGGCCAACTGTACCGGGATATAGCTGAACACATTGAGAATCCTGGTTTGATCCATCCCCTCCGCATATTTCCGGATATCTTCCTCATAATCTGCAAGGAGCTGCCTCTGTGTCTGCAGCGAACCCTCAAAAGTGCCCTTTTCAATATAATCACGAATCACTGCAGGCATACCGCCGAGGATACAATAGTCGATGAACAGTTCCGAACAGATCTTCATCATGACTTCTGAAAATGCTTTCAGCTTTTTCATATGATCCAGCATATCCTCCACAAAATCATCCCCATATCCTCTGGCCCACAAAAATTCTTCGAAATCCAGCGAACGCATTTCATAGTCCTGCTTATATCCCACACTGTTGCTTTCAATTCTTCTGTAATTAATCCCCAGAAGGGAACCGCTGCATATCACATCATATTTTCCGTCCATGGAAAAAAATTTCAGCGCCGTTGTAATCTCCGGAAAATCCTGCAGTTCGTCAAAAAACAGCAACGTGCTTCCCGGTTCAAAATGCTTATCCGGATCCAGCCGTGAAATATTTTTGATCATATTTTGTACCCCATAGCCGTCTGAGGTGATCATTTTATATTTCGGTTCTTCCACAAAATTGATCTCTACAACGTGCTTATAATTTTCTTCTGCAAACTTCCGAATGGATTCCGTCTTTCCAATCTGCCTGGCGCCCTTCACAATCAGGGGTCTTCTATGTTCATCCTGTTTCCATTCCTTCAAATACACATCTATTTTTCTCTGCAGATACATCCTCTCACCTCAATTTTCCCGGTACATCATAACTGCCCTCTTCACTGATCTATGGCAGTTATTTTCGACGTACCTGTTATAATCGAATCATCTTTCTTCCTATCATAACATTTTATGAGGGAATTACAATATACATTTCGCAAAAAAATGAGGGAATTTTCGACATATTACAACATTTTATGAGGGAATCGCAATTGATATATCACAAAACATGAAGGAGTTTTTGTTAATATCCTACAAAAACATGTGGGAATCATCGTTTATATACAGCAAAAACATGAAGGAATTTTCGTTGATAGAATGCAAAACATGTAGGATTATCGTTCACACATTGCAAAACATGAGCCAGTTACAGACAGCACGCCGCAAAATCATGACTCAATAACGATAAAACAACGCAAAACGATACCCTAGTACAGCATTGCGTAATTAACGGTGAATTCTGCACCTGCTATTTCTGCCAGTTCTGCGTTGTCGTCAATCAACGATGCCACCGCATCGCCTCTTTCCTCCGCCTTGTCCTGACAAAAGTATCAGACACATTATTCACCATTATATACGCAATGCTGTACTAGACATCGGATCACCACCTCTGAATACATCTTAATATGAAACTCTGTCCCCACCCCTTCCTCGCTGCTCACGCTGACCGTTCCATTCTGCAGCAGGATCATCTGCCGGGACATGGCAAGTCCGATTCCCACGCTGTCGCCGGATTGATTTCCCGCCTTATAAAACCGGTCGAAAATATACGGAAGGTGTTCCCTGGCGATGCCTTCGCCGTTGTCCCTGATTACGATATTTGTGGCAAGATTGTTCTGGTTTGCAAAGACCCATACCTTCCCGCCCGGCTGCGTATGCTCAATACAGTTTTTCACAATATTGGAAACCGCCTCCGCCGTCCAGTGCTCGTCACAAATCAGCCGGATATCCCCATCCGCCTCCACTGACAGCTCCACCTCCTTTAGCTCCGCCAGGATTTCAAAGGGCTGGCAGGATTTCAGGAGCAGTTCCCGGAGCGGCACATCCTGCTTCTTCAATTTCAGCATATTGGCGTCCATCTGGGACAGCGTCAGCAGATTCCGGATCAGCCATGTGATCCGGTTCACCTGTGAATCAATCTTATCAATAAATTCCGCCCTCTTCTCCTCGTCCAGGTTCGGATTTTTCAGCAGATCCGTCATGATTGTAATGGATGTCAGGGGCGTCTTGATCTGATGGGAGATATCCGAAAGCATCTGCGCAAGGTACTCCTTTTCCTTAAGCGCCCCCGCGGATTTCTCCTGATTCTGGACAACCAGCTTATAGAGCTCGCTCTGCAGCACGCCGAGCTGCCCTTCGCTGTATTTCGTCATCTCTGGAAGCTCCGGGTTGTCCTGCAGCTTCATCAGATACAGGATCAGTTCCTCCAGCTTTTTTTCTCTCCTGTACCGTGCCCTGATGGAAAAGAAGCACAAGGCCGCACAGCACAGCAAGCCCAAAAAGGCAGTATGAGAACCGCCTGACAAAATAACCATATACGCTGAAAATCCCAGAACGATCCACTGCATTACTATCTCCATAACCCGTCTCCTGTGTCTGCAGTCAAATCGATAAAACTGCATCCCGTTTTTGACCCTCGCGGCAGTCACCAAATATCCATACAGGCATGGCTACCTGTCTCGCTGCTTCGCGGGAATTAAAATCCGCTGTTTTCCGGCTCACTCCATCCGATACCCGATTCCACGCACGGTCCGGATGATCTGCCCATCCGCCGTATCACCCAGCTTCTTCCGCAGCCGTTTCATATACACGCTCAATGTATTATCATTTACAAAATCCCCTGCCTCATCCCAGATGCCTTCCAGAATCTGGCTCCGGGAAAGGGTCTGGCCCCGGTGGTTGAGAAAGATCAGAAGAAGCTTGTATTCCATGGCCGTGAGAATGATCTCTTCCTTGTCCGAGTAGACCCTGCCTGTCTGCAGATTGACCTGGTTTTTGCCTACCTGGACGATCTGTTCCAGACCTCCGCCCTGTGCGGAGATCCTTCTTAAAATCGCCTTCATCCTGGCCAGCAGTTCCCGGATTCGGAAGGGCTTACAGATATAGTCGTCCGCCCCCTGCTCCAGGGCCATCACCGTGTGCACCTCATCCTCACAGGCCGTCAGAAAGAGGATCGGAGCGCTGCTATTTCTCCGGATCTCCCGGCAGACCTGGTATCCGTCCCCGTCCGGCAGCATGATATCCAACAGATAAAATCCAATATCCCGGCAGTTTTGAATCTGCTCCAGTGCCTCCGATACCCCCGCCGCGGAAAGTACCTCATAGTTTTCCTGCAGCAGCGCAAACTTCAATCCTTCCCTGATAATCTCATCATCTTCCACAATCAGAACCTTCATTCCTTCTCCTCCTCACACCCCCCTCCCTGCGCATATTCTCGTACAGCTCCTCCTGCCGTTCCCTGCCAAAGCCATACAGTGTAAGCCCTGTCAGAACCGCTCCTACCACCAGGGCAGCTCCCGCAATCCAGAGCCAGGGGGTGGGAAGCTCCAGATTCCCGAAGATCATCACCAGTCCGAACCGGACGCAGGCAATCAGCATTCCGGAAAATACTCCTGCCAGCAGCAGCGCCCACAGGAAAATCCCCGTACATTCGTACAGCAGCATTTTTTTCATCTGCCCTGACGCCATGCCCACCGATCTCAGCACCGCAAGCTCCTGCCGGCTCTCCAGCCGCCAGCCACGGATCGAATTAAACAGATTCAGCAGACAGATCACCGATGTCAGCACAATGAAACTGAACAGCATCACATCCACGATACCGGAAACCGCATTTGCCATGGTGGACTGATACTCGGTCTCCAGGATGCCGAACCTGGCGTCGTCCTGTTCACTGGCCCGCTGCAGACGGTCGATTATATCCGTAGGCTTTCCGTTCATCCGAATGAGCAGCATCTCATCCATCATACTGCTGTCCGCTCCTTCTGCTCTGAGAATATCTGCCATCCTGCTGCCGGCCGCCTCATTTACAATCAGCCACATATAATTGTTATTCTTAAACTCCACATAATCCTGCAGTTGGTTTGTTTTTGCAAATCCCGCAATCTCAACAGGCATCTCCACCTCTTTCTCCTCGTCCGGAGAATACAGACTGACAGGCACCATATCCCCTTCCTTCATGTCCGTCATCCTGGAAATACGGAACATACGGTACTTCTCCGGAGACATCCCATCAATCATGAAGCTGGATGTAGACACGGCTCCCGTGCTCAGCACAATAGCGGATGTCTGTTCCGGGTCCAGCAGCCTGTCAGCATCTGCCCCGATTTTTCCGGCCATATCCCGCATGGTATCCATATCTACGGAAAGGATATTCACCGGCATGCTGGTGCCTCCTCTAAAACCATGTTCCTCCCGGAACTCTTCCTCCGAAAGTTCTCTGTGATAGTACAGGTTAAAAACACCGTGAAGCGCGTCCCAGTATTCCGCTCCATAGGCCTCAACAGGTACCTGGCCCGCAAGCATGCCGTCTCTCCATTTTGCGGTATATTCTACGCCCGCATCCTTCTCGATTTCCTCTTTCAGCGCTTCAAATTTGGATTCACCGGCATAAAGGACATAATCATACCGCTCCGTATTGAGAGACATTTCCTCCTCTCCCATTTTCACGCGGATGATCCTGTGGACGGCATCAGATCCGAATATGGTCACAGTCAGAACCACCATAAAAACCGCCGCCGCAGATCCTACGGAACGAACTTTTTTGTTCCGCCGGAGCAGCATACTTTTTGCCAGCATCCCCTCCGCGCCGAACATATGGATAAATGAAGCCTGCGTCTGATACTGCCTGCTCTTTTTCCAAATATTTCCACGGATGCATTCCACCGGGCCGATCTTTCCGATCTTTCTTGCAGGAAGCCATGCCGAAATCAGTACGGTTACCGTGCTGGCCAGGATCACGGCCGCCAGATTTTCCCAGGAGATCCGGATCACGGCCGGATCAATCGTCACCAGGCTGCTGATTCTCAGGAAGGAACCTATGAACGGGCGGAATGCCGCCATTGCCAGCCGGATCACGCCGATCCCCAGCAGGACGCCGGTGGGCAGGGCGAATACCAGCAGGAAAAACGCTTCATAAAAGATGCTGCTTCTCTTCTGCCTTCCGGTGGCCCCGATGGAGCAAAGCATCCCCAGGTATCTGCTCCGTTCCTGAAAGGACATATTAAATACATTATATATCAAAATCACTGAAGCCGCCATAATCAAAACCACAAAAAATACCGTCATAAACTTTACAACCAGATTTAATGTTGTATCCGAGGTACTCGCGGTAAATGCCAGCACATAATCATTGACGTCAATCTCATAACCGCCGGCCCCGGCAGCTCTCAGCAGCCCGAGTATATCCTGATCCGGATTGTTCTCTACATCCAGAATCAGGGACAGGTTGAAGGTTTCCAGCGCTGCGGCCTGGCTGTCCTCCAGCAGTGTGATGGCCGTATAGCCCGCCGCCCCCATCTGCTCATACGCAGGCGGCTCGATGATTCCTACTACCTGGTAAGTTCCCTTTTGTCCCGTATATGTCCGGTTTTCCCGGAAGTCCTCGTTTTCTCCCCAATAAGGGAACTCTTCCGGCACGTCTTTTGTCTCCCCATATTTTATTGTAATGTTCTGGAATGGGAATACGGTTTCTTTTATTTCAGAATTAATCCCGGTGATCGAGCGTTCAAAAAGCTCCGCTTCTACCAGATCCCCTACGGCAATGTCTGAGCCGTCCTCCGCCGCGCTTTTGCTTACAATGATCTCCCGGGAGTTCTCCGGCAGACGCCCTTCGCTGAGCTTAATGTTCATCCAGTCAAAGCAGGGCACTGAATACGCCTTCAGGTTGAGATATGGCCGTTCCGGATTGGCCGATGCCCCGAACAAGGTACTGCCGAGGGCGGCAGACAGGGCAGTTTCCTTCACATTCGGCATTTCCCGCACTTCTTCATACTCCTCAGAGGTAATGCCGTACATGCTCACATGCCACTTTCCGTTCTTTAAAGACGCCACATCCTGCAGGTAGTAAATGCCCGTATCCCTTCCCACAAACACGCAGGTCATCAGCAGCACCATAAATACGATTCCCGCAAATGTAGTGAACGTCCGCCCTTTATTCTGTTTCATATACTGTCTGGTCACATAAAATACAATGTTCTTTTTCACCGCCTGTCACCTCCCGACATCCGTATCCGTTCATCCCGGGTGATACGGCCGTCCTCAATGCTGATCATCCGGTCTGCCTGCAGCGCAATGCTTTCATCATGGGTGATCAAAAGTAGGGTTTGCTTCTGGTTTTGGTTGGATTCTTTCAAAAGCCGGATGATCTCCGCCCCGTTTTTCCGATCCAGATTTCCGGTAGGCTCGTCCGTAATCTGTACCCCATCCCCCTCATGCCTTGAAAACACTGGCTTCAACGGCATACACATTTGTGTGCTGTGTACCTTCTCTCGAAGTTCCTAAAACTCCCCAAAAGACGGGCGCTACCCTGCCGGATAACGCCCCATCTGCTGTTCTCTATCTTCAACAGAACCACAGGCATGCCACCGCATGCCTCTTGGTTCTATACAATTTTCTACCCTAATCTCATAACTTCAATATGCTCAGATTTTTCTTATTCAGTAGCTTCTGTAGCTTCTCATTTTGCCGCTTCAATTCTGCGTTTTCTTTTTTCAGTTTCACAATCGTCTGCTCCAGCAACCCGATCCGGTTCTCCATCACCATATCCAGAACCTTCCGTTTGCTGTCCACCATCCCTGCCTGTAGATCCAGTGCACGGTCGATCTCTTTGCGCACCACCGGGTTCTTATAAAAGAACCCCCTCGACAGCCCTGTCTTTTTCACCAGTTTTTGAATTGTTACCTTCTCTTCTTCCTCAATCATTTGCCGGACTGCGCCTTTTGCTTTTGCTATCTTTTCCTCGCTGGCTTTCCGGTTCTTTTCAATCATGTTGTCGTACTTGTTCATATTCTTCGCCCCATCCGTCTAAATATTTTTCTATCAGTTTACTCTTCCGTTCCCTTACTTCCCTCGTCTCATCCGCCAGGATCTGCAGGCTCATTTTCCTGTAATATTTCACGTTTTTTATACTCCGGTGTCCGAGCAGTTTTGCAATGGTCCAGTCATCATAATGCATCTCTGTCAGGCGGATTCCATAGCAATGGCGGAACATATGGGTGCCAAATCCAAATAACTGCCCTTTGTCATCCCGCAAGTCCTCTTTTTGTACCATTGCCATTACGCGGTTCTGCACCGTATTGTACTTCATGGGCCGCTCCGGATTCTTTTCATCTACAAAAATGAACTTCGTTTCCCCATATTTCTTTCTTGTATATTGGATTGCTTTCTGGATCAGCAGTTCCAGTTCCGCGCTGATATTTTTGACAAATGTATCTGTCTTCATCTGCTGGATGCGTATCATCGGCCGCCCTTCCTGCTCATACAGGCAGTCTGTCTGCAGCGTCAGGGTATCGGATATCCTTGTCCCAAGCATTTGGTGGATGACCATGAGCCGGCACATCTGTTCCTCCATTTTTACAAATACAGCGTTGAATCTTTTCAGTTCCGCATCACTATAGGATTTTAATTCTGTCCTTGTAGAATGCGGGATATCCGTGTTTAAAAATAAATTTTCCAAATGGCTGGCTCCATAGATTTTCCCTATGGTTTCCAGCAGTGCCCTCAGCCTTGTCAAATCATATCTGAAATTATTGACCCCGGTATCCTCTGTCTGGAGATAGATCAGATATTCTTCAAGTATTTTTCTGCTGATGTCCCTGCAGGATTTCACTTTCGGATAGTTTTCATCAAGATACTTTGATATCCGGCGCACAGCGGTTAATTCCTTTGAAATTGTGGCCAGCGCTTCATACTGTAAATGACGCAGCACTGCTGTTTTGGTTTCCTCTTTTATGGCAGGCTGTATAATTTCCTTAAAATTCAGCGTTTCAAAATTTTTGATTGGATTCGTCTTATATAGGACACCAATCCTGCTCAGATCCCAGACGTCTTTCTCTGTTTCCTCCCTTGTTTCCTGATCCTGTACGCAATAGTATATTTTACGAAAATAGGTAATGACATCCGAAGGCACTGTCTTTTCTTTTCCATACACGTTGATCCCCCGTTCCGTCCGTGCCATCCCCTGTTGCATAAGCCATGCATTCAATTTCTTTATCCATTCCTCTAATGGCTTCTCCAGAAAACTGTATGGCTGTCTATTGCTGTCCTTCAAAAAACGGCACATCCGATTGTAGTAGATCCGTTCTTGTACCATTGTTGAGACAGCAATTATTTTTGCCCTTTCCGCCAGAAAGCAGCGAAATTCCATTTGCATCCCTTCCGCCGGGAGCTTTCCCAAATCAAATCCCCAATTCGATTTTACTTTTTCTTTTTGCTTCTGCGAGGCTTTTTGGTAACATTCCATATTGCAAATGTAAATTTGATTCTCCATCTATCCCTCCCTTCCTCAACCCTGCAGCAAGGCTTTCCTCCTGCTGGCTGAAAAATTCTTCATTTGCGGCATCCAGCCTTCGCGGCATATAGTCGATGTACTGTCTGGTCATATCCTCATGATCGTGCCCCAGATAATCCCTCACTGCCTGTATGGATACACCGCTTTCATAATATTCCGTTGCTACGGCATGACGGTAATCATGGGATTGAAACAGATATTCCCCGCCTGCAATCTGGTTCTCACCGCATAATTTCATCATTTGACTTCGAAACGTCTCATATACATAGGCACCGCCGTTTTTATTTTTAAAAAGATACTCTCCCGGCTGGATCTGGTACTTCCCCATATATACTCCCATCAGCTTATACAACATCTCCGGTATTGGAATACGTTTATAGGTTTTCATTTTGATCTGGTATACCTTCACCCATGCGTCCCCGTTTTTCCATTCATATGCGTTCCCTTGCAGCGTACACACCTCACTGCACCGCAGCCCTGCACACCATAAGTGCAGGAACATCAGCCGAAGGTGTTCCGGAAATCGGTACAATTTTGAAAGGATTTCTTCACATACTTCCTCCCGGACACTCCTGTCATGGTGTACCGGGATTACCTTTTTCTGGTACATCTCATACAAAAATGGAATCCTCCGGATGTACCCCTTTACTAACAGGAAATTGAAAAAATGCCGGATATTGAATAACTGCCCATTAAATGTCTTTTCGGCAACTTCTTTTTTACGGAGTCCCTCTAAATACAGATGTATTTTTTCTTCCTGCAATTCACAGATGTCCAGCTCTTCCCTATCAAATACCTGGAGGAATTTCCGAATTTCAAGAAATTTGCTCTGTATACTGCTCAGGGACATATCTGTGATTCCCAAAGCGTAACGCATGTATTCTTTTAGATATTTTTGGTTTGCTTCCTGAGTGATTTCCCGGAATGAAATGCTCTCCACTACTTTACTTGGGTTTATCCTCTCCTTTGAAAAATGAAACCGTTCCAGATACCATATCTGTGCATGCCAGTGTATCCGATCGGCCTGCAGGAATAATATTTTTCTGCATAATTCTATAATCCCGGGAAATCTTCTGATCCATCTCCCCGACACTTTTTGTGCCAGATAATGTCTGAATCCTTCTTCCTGCTCTAAAGTAATGGTCTCTATGTCTGCAATCCCCATCTGGATGCAGTAGCCATAAAAATACTGCAAAGCTGTCAATTTTTCTTTCCTCTGACATGTTTCGCTGATTGCCACTACATGATTCAGACATTCAAAAACTTGTTCTTTCAGTTTTCTGCTGCATTTCTTTGTAAAGTCCCATACCAGACAGTTTTTGTCTTTTGCCTGAACAAACTGCTGTGCAACCTCCAGCTTTGGATAATAAGGAAGGAATACCACCTGATCCGCATATTTTAATTCATATTTCCTGCGGCCGGATATCGTCTGCATTTCCTGCCGCATGGCATGGAGCTTCATCTTGTCAAACGTATGCAGGCAGGTCGATGAAGCGGCATACGGTATTTTATGTTTTTCTACATAATCCTCGTAAATCAGACGTAATGGATAATCTATTTCTGACAGATGCCATACGTCATATTCCATGAGAAATCTTTTCACATAGTTTCGGAACTGGCTCCTGACCTCCGTACATTCCCGCACTTCCTGATCAAGCTGCCGCTTTAGTCCTTCCCTGTCCTCCTGCTGCTCTGCCAGCTGTAATTTATAGGCAGGCATTTTTACCACCTCCTGTATGCATGCCCTTCATTTGTGTACGGCTACAATAACTGCTCCACATTATAGAGTGCCGAATGTTTCGCATAATAGGCATCGCTGGCCTCCAGCAGTTCATCATCTACAATGTTCAGATATTTTACCGTTGTTTCCAGATGCTTATGTCCAAGCGCCTCGCTGATCATCTCCAGCCTCCATCCGGCTTTCCGCCTCATGACCGCAAAATATCTCCGCAGCATATGGGGCGTCACCTTGATCCCTGTCTTATGCTCCATCCTCCGGAACATGCTGTAGACCGCATCCACGTCCCATGCTTTCCCGGCTTCCTCACCGGCGATATTGATGAACAGGAGCTGTTGGTGCTGCAGAAGTTTTCGGTATTCCGCAAGATAATACATCAAAAATTCAAAGGTTTCCTTGCTGACTTTCGCCCTCCGATACTCTGCGTTTTTCGCCCTTGCCCCGTTCTCATTGTCATCCCGGAAATAAATCCGTATGGTATGGTTCCTGAAATCAATATCCTTCGTATAATCAATCCCAAGGATTTCCCCGATCCGGTACCCGGTCTCCGCCGCCAGCAGGATCAATAGCTGGTCACGGCAGTTGGTGCAGGCTTTCAGCAATGTCAATATTTCATTCTGCTCTGCCGCACGTACTTTTCGTTCCTCCTCCCTCAGATAGCCTTTGAACGCGCGGTACCTGAGCCTCCTTTGGACACCTGCATGATTCACCGTGGTGAAAGAATCATAATAAAGAACTTTCAGGCTTTCATACTTTCCCTGCATCTCCATAAAAAGATAGAACCTGAACACATCTTTCAAATATGCGTTGCAGGTTCCATTGTTCGGAATCTTAATCTCTTCTGTTTCCCTATGATTCCCGTCTTTCAGCCAATGCAGGAACTTGACGAAGTGACTGCTCTGTTCTTCGTATTCCATTGCGATCACCTGATCAGCCGTCTTATCCAGAGTCTTAAGATATTCCAGATAAGCCGCCAGAGAATACGCATTCCTCCGGACCGTGTTTGGCGATTTGTTGGACATCGTCTTATGCATCAGATACCGGGATGGGGCCAGAACCATCTCCATGGTATCTGTTTCGCAAATATAGAAGCACTGTACTGTGCCATCCATTTCACTGATTACCTTGTAATGTTCCATGCTGTTTCCCTCCTTCCTCTGACGCTATGGGATCTGTCCGTTTCCCTCACAGCTCCCTGCAAACCCATGAAAATTGCCTTCGGTAATAGGGCTTGCTCTTTTGCGGTATCTATGTTTTCATATGGGCAGTTCAGTAAATGCGCTGTCCTGCCCTAACATCTATACGCTATCTACAGTATACCCACTCCATGCTTGCAAAGCCATCCATCAATACCACCAAACCGACGAAATCTGCCCGTGAAATACCAACAAACATTCCGCTCCAATCCTTCCTGATTTTTGGGCAGAACTGACAATGACTTTACCTGTACTTACATATAATAGTGAATATTTTTCCGCTTCCCTATGAACCTTTCCACGTCCTCTATGCCCTCCGCCATCTGGCAGGGAGGCAGGGCACAGAGCACGTCCTCATAATATCTCCCGCCCCTGGCCGCCCGCTGGTCCAGGATCGTCACCACGCAGGTATCCGTCTCCGTCCGGATAGCCCTGCCGAAGCCTTGCCGGAGTTTCTTCTGCATGTCCGGAACAGCAACAGCATCTATGTATTCCCGCAGATTCCCATACTGCTCCTTCTCCGCTTCCTGTACCGGGTCCGGCACAGAAAAAGGGAGCCTGACGATGATCAGGGAGGACACCATGTCCCCTGGAAAATCCACGCCCTCCCAGCAGGAACCGGATGCGAACAGCACCGCATTGCTCATCTTTTTAAACCGCATGATCTCTTCCTGGGTGTGACGCCATACCTCCACCATGGGGAATGGAATGCTTCCCCGCAGAAGCTGGTAGACACTCCCCATCAGTGAATAGGATGTAAACAGCACCAACGTATGTCCATGGGTGGAGCAGCTCAGTTGTTTGATCTTCTTTGCGATCCAGGCTGCTTCCTCCCGGCTCCCATGCCGAATCCTTTTCCCATCCTGGGGCAGGTAAAGCAGGCAATTCCGTTTGTATTCGAATGGAGATTCTGCCACATATTCCTGCACTTTTGGTTTTTTCTTCCGATCCTGTTCGCTTAGTCCCATCATCTGCCGGGTACGCACAAACCCTGTTCCTGCTTTCAAAGTCCCGCTGGTCAGAATTGCCGGAATCCCCTGATCCCATAACATTTTCTGGAGATACGCAGGAACCTCCCGGCTGGCCCTGCAGAACACCGGAAGCTGCCGGGAATCCTGCTCCAGAAATAAAATGTACCTCCTGTCCGGGATTAGAAAGCAGCAGAGGAGCTTTCCTGCTTCTTCCAGCCGGTCGTGAATCCATTTAGAAACACTCCCCCTGCATCGCCTGCCCATTTCAAATAGGAATACTGCACTTTCTTTGATGGTAGAAATGCATTCCTTTGTCTGCCGGAATGCGATACGCTGCCCCTCCTCAAAGGTATGATTTTCCGCTATGACCCGGAAGAGTTTTTTCATCGCGGATTTCAAATACCCGGCGCGGATTCCCTGGTGTTCCTTTTCCAGCATGCAGCAGATCTCCAGGATGTCATCACAGCATAAAGTTTTTCCGCACATCTGGCCTGCGGCGTCCGGAAGCTTATGGGCTTCATCCACCACCAGTGCCCGGTAATCGGAGAGCAGCGGGAGGTATCCCTTTTCCCGATGAGAAGCGTCCGCAAGCAGATAGTTGTGATTACAGATCTGAAAATGGATTCCTGCGCTTTTTGCCCGTTCCATATATCTATGATATCGGCAGTTGCCCTTCTCGAGGCAATTCTTCGGACAAAACCTGGGAACACATACAAGCCTCCTGTCAAACCCGCTCAACCCATGTACCTGGTCCATATCATAGCATGTCCGGAGAGCAAGCAGCGCTTGTCTTTGTCCCTCATTCTTCCGCTTCCCCCGAATGGCCAAAAGCCTCTGCTCCAGACGGTTGTCGCATACGAAGTGCTCCTTTCCCTTACGGACTGCGGCTTTCAGCGGGGTACGGATGAGTGTTTCTTCCTGCAGGAGCCTGGATAAAAAGGGGATATATTCCTGCATGATTGCCTCCTGGAGTGCAATACTGGAAGTGGAGATCACTGCCGAACGGCAGCCGGTTCCCGGGGCACCTCCGCCTTCTTTCCTATATTTTTCCAGCATGATACAGGCCACCAGGTATGCATATGTTTTCCCGATGCCTACTCCGGCGTCGCAGAGTGCGATGCGGTTCCCCCATAAAGTATCCAGCATTTCATGGCTTAGGCGAAGCTGCTCTTCCCTCACCTTTAATCCATGCCTTGGCAGGAGTTTTTGGAAAATATGATCCACTTCCTCGTGGGCTTTTCTCTGATACCAGCCCATCGATATGGTACGCTCAGCGTGCTTCATCTGTCCTGTTCCTCTTTCCGGATTTTTTGTCTTGGGTTTTCCTGCTGTCTACCACCGGCAGCATATTGATCTGCCCGTTTATGAAGGCCATCCTCTCAGGGATTTTATATTTCTCCATGTATTTTGCCGTCAGCTCCTCACTCAGGGAGCAAAAATCATCCTCTGACAGCCCTACGATCAGAAATGTCCCTGTTATAATGTCATACATATTTCCGCTGCTGTCATAAAGCCTCCTGTTCGGCAGTAAACCGTTCAGTTTGCCCTCATCATTGAGGAGGATCGCAACTGGATCTTCAAACGGACAAATTGCTTCTATCATTCCCCCGACCTGATCCTGCAAGGTTCTCAGTTTATTCGGAATGGTCATGACGCTGGGTTCCCTGAATGGTTTTACTGACAGGACTGTTATAGAGTCTGTATCTATTTTATGAGCTGATTGTTTTTCGCTCTCCCAAGCCCTCCGGCTTTCGTGTTCGTATTCCATCTCTTTTTCTTACCTTCCTTCACGTATGGCGTTGGTATCACATGCATGCGGCCGTGGGCTGCCACAGCCGCATAGTATCTGATATCAACGACACACTTCGATTGATTTCATGTCTGTTCCGGTACAGGACTGTATGATCCTGTACCGGACAGTTCCTTATTTTTCTTTATCTTTGGCATTCGTATTTGGCCCCGCCTCCCCGACTGCCGGCCATCTCTGCGATGGTCTGGAACTGGTGAAAAATAACTTTCGTATACTGATCATCTATAAAGAATGATATTGCGCAATCTGTATCAATTAAAAGTTTTTCCCGAGATCCTTTAGGGAACACTACAGGCAGGCATCTGGCTGGTACGGTGTTTATGGACTGATGTTGAACTCATTTTTTGATTGCAACTGTGAAAAATATCAGCCTGGTCTCGCTACGTTATCGAGTACCAAAACACTCCACACGTACCGAGTGATATTGGTTTTCACAGACTGAGTCAACAGTAAAACCAGAAATCTTCTGTGTCCTACTATCTTTCATTTTCTATACACCGTACAGGATGCCGTTCACGGATGTCCGAAAGGTCTTGCTGATTACAACCTGAATTCCATCCCCTACTCTTTGGCAGCTCTGTGTATCATTATCCCCCGCTTGTGATCATGGCGGAAAGCCAGCCGCGGCTTTATTTCAAGTATAAGGGATCGCTCGGAGTGGGAACAGACGCTGCATGAACGAAAGCCGAGTTCTTCTTGCTGGCTTCCATCACCGGGAAGCCATATCTTCGTCCGTACAACGGCCGTTTCCGCTCGTCCTGGCGCTTATCTTGTCACGCTTCTACTTGCGGGAACGTACCTGTAATGCTGGTATGAAGTTGTCAAAGTACGGCTGAAAGGTATTTACCGTGGCAGCTCATTGATTCAACCTGAAAAAAATTTACCCTTCTACTATATAGCCGTTGGGAAATGCCTTTTTGGTTCACTTTAGTTAAAATTTTTTAATTTTTTTCTTAATCTCTTGATGCTGGTGTTGATTGTATGTATACTGATGCCGGTTTTCTCTGAGATCTCCCGCCTGGAAAACCCCATCATTTTCAGAAGCAAAAGCTGCAGTGTCTTTTTATCTGTAGTTATCAGAATATGTAAAAGTCCTTCATCACTGATCGAATCCAATACTGTGGAAATATCTTCCGTTTCCTGTTCTTCTGTTGCTGGGCTTTCCCAATCCGGATATTCCGGAAACACTGCCCGGTGCTCCTGGTAACGCCTCTCTGCTTTAAAATCTTTCCAGTCACTGCATCTAAGCTCCTGTATCGCTTCTTCATCCATCCCCAAGGCACGGAGCTGTTTTTCCTCCTCTTTTTTCCATTGTTTCCATTTATATTCTTCTTTTGCTTTGTGATAAGCCATTTATCCTTCCTCCGATCTGAAATTTTGAAATCAGATCGGAGTGAGGCGGCGATCGGGCCGTCCAGCTAAATTGGGGCATAAAAATAGTGGTGCATCCTGAACCATAGTTGCACCACTACTAATATGTTATTTATGTCTAAATCTTTTAAACACTAACACATAATCATATGTCTTTTGTATTTCAAAAAATTACTGTTGAGTATTTTGGGATAGTAATATAAAAAGGCAGGTTTGCTTTTTAACACATCCCGCCTATTTCATACATTGATAAATGATAATTTCTCTATTTACTTCCTTTGTTTTATCTGTTCACTAACCACCTCGACTCATCATCTGGGCTCATTTCCTTTTCAGGTTTTAAGTAACCTATACCCATAGATATTTTGAAAACAAGGAAATTATACTACAAGCCCCATACGACAATTCACTAACAGACAGTGTTATTCAGTACTTTATTCGTTACTGAAAAAGAATGTTTCGTAAAATTAATTGTAGTCTGAAACACACTCATTCAATTTGCCACCTGACTATTTTTTATATCCTTCATACTCGAAAGTTAAAGCCTTTCTCCTTTTGTTGGAAATCTTGACTTCCGAGTATGCAAGGCATACCATCAAATAACGTCAAAATACTCGTCATTAAACTTCACAAGATTGGCATTAAACAAAGTGATGAATAACGTATACAGTATCGTCCATTGAAACCAATGCAATCCAACAAAAAATCAGACAAAATACTGTCAACTCATTTGGCACTGTAATTAATTTAATTCTGTAGATTGTGTTTGGAAATTCAGACAAGCTAATTATTCGATCCGCCTTATTTCCCCAAAATAGGAATTCCCTCTTTTTATAACAGTTCCAAGGCTACGGCTACAGAAAAGATCAATTTCTACACTAAAATTTTCTAAACATATCCAAAATATTATCTTCCAATACAATTAAGCGTGTCAAGCTCTTATTAACGAATATACAACAACATCTACAATGCCTTTTTCTTCCCAACACTGCGCCTGTCGAAGTAAACCTTCTTTTGTAAATCCCACCTTTCTTAAAACAATTTTCGATTGTCTATTTTGTGGCAAAACAAACGCTTGTATTCTATTTATTTCTGTCGTTTTGAAAAGAAAGTTTATCATACCTTCTAATGCAATCGGCATTATTCCCTTTCCCCAAAATTTTTCATTTAAACGATATCCCAGCGAAACACTCCGTACATCATTTTCCAAATCATATACTTCAATAATCCCCAAAATTTTATTAGGAAAATCATTAAAACAAATTCCCCAGAAAAATGCATTATTATTTCTGGCACTTTTCTCAAATCCCTCAATAAGATTTATTATACCCATTTTACTTTCTATAGCCTTTCCAGGCAAAAAGGTCATAACTCTTTCATTTGAATATATTTTATACACTTCATCTATATCACTAAGCATTATTTTTCTAAGAAGAATATTTTCAAACGAAATTTTAGATAATTCAATTTTCATTTTTCTCTCCATTTCACTATTTATAGTCTAAAGAGGCTTTTAAACATATGATTTTTCTATTTGTTCGAATAATGCCAGAATTCAAATTATTATTCTAACCATTTGACAAAAACCAAGAAAAGTCGCTACAACTCAAGACATTTTTTTCCTACACCGGTTTTCTCTAATATCATTGTAAATGGTATTCCCAATAAAAAGCATGCAAAAAATTGTCCTATACATATATAAGAAAAATTGATTACAAATACTTCACAAAAATTCCCCCCTGACGATAAAATCACAGAAAGTTCCGTCCCTATTATTAAAGCATTAATTATTACTGGTGGTACAGCTGACAAAAACGGAATACCGAACAGTCGTATCTTTCTAGCTTTACGAGTTAATATTGCTGCAAATAGTGTTGCAATAGTTCCAAAGAATACATCAAATAATCCTAATACATTAACGCCTGTAAAAAAACCTATCAAATTCGAAAGTGCACATCCTAAGGTAACTCCCCAGATTCCTGTCACTGAAAAAACTGGGAGTAACGTAAGAGCTTCTGAAACTCTAACTTGAACAGCGCCAAAACTTAATGGAGCTAACGCCATGCACAATGTTGTGTATAAAGCAGCAATCATAGATATTATGGTCATTTTTTTTATATTCATTTTCAATACCTCACTTATCTAAAAATCAATTCTTGGTTCGGTGGCAGTTTCCCACTGCAATCTTCTCCAACTGTGTAACTAATTCGTATTTTGTAATTTTTTATATCAATAGTTCTTGCTTCCCTTTTATTTAAAAGCACCTTATCTATTTCACTATTCCACAGAATCCCCCAATAAATCCATTTCCTAGTATATCCATCTTCATATGAACTAAAAATAAAATTACAATCTTCGTCATTATTTACAAGTAAGAGTCCAGAACTTACCCTTAAAAGTTTATAGTTAAGAAAGCCTTTTTTTATAATTGCACATGAAATATTTCCATGTTTATTTGTAAAAAATAATATATATTTGTTAGTATACTCTTCTGAAGCTAATAATAATTCAGGTGCATTCTCCTCCCCTATTTGGTAACTTTCTTTTACTAGCCATTCATAAGGAGACTGTTTAGATGGCAAATTCATTACTATTAAAAAAACGAAAATACAATTCAAAAAAGCCATTAATTTTTTTCTATTTCTCATAAAATCTAACATAATAAAGTCAATCTTATATTATTAAAAGTGGCTGTTATAGCAGCCACTTTTAATTAATACGGTAATCCCCCTAATGTACATGAGAGACTCCATTGCTTTGGAGTATTGCTAAGTGAAAATCCCAATCCAACACTACTTATAGAAGCTGAAATATTTATATTCCCTATGCCAGATTGATATGTATGTATATACTTCATTATTGCTTCAGCCTTATTTGCTCCTCCTGTCAAGGAATTTTTAGTTAATGTTGCAGAAATATCCGCTTGACTAACATAGATCATATATTTTCCACCTGCATTTGCAAATTCATCAAATGCATACACTCTACCTGCATTTGGAACAGCATCACTCAAATAAACATTTTGTGCCCCTCCCACATTCCATCTAGCATAACAATTAGAACTTGAAACTTGATATCCACCTGACCATGCTATTCCCAAAAAATCATTTCCAACAGCAGGATTATTTGCAGGAGTATATATGGTATCAAAGCCATTCCAATTTGCATAACCATTTAAGTTAACTGATACACCACTTCCTACCATAGAATATGTTCCGCTGAATGTAATTGATAATTTTCCTCTACTATTTGTGCTTCTACCTTGAGTTGGTACGTTTGAATCTGGATTTAAATCATCAAAATTATCGATTCCAATTGCTTCAACTTCATCTTTCGATAATAATCGACTATCAGAAATTATCAACTCATCATTTATATAAGCATAATTTTCCTCAACAAACACTGTAGCCTTAATTGTAACAAGATTTTTTTCACCATTTCTATTTTCAATATTATCTTCATTCAATAATTCTGTAATAATATAAGCATCTGGAAATTCTGAAGAATATACCGTAAATTCCTTTTTATCCTCTTCACTTTTATTTTCATCTGCTGCATATCCCGTAACATACAAAGATAACGTCATTAAAGCTACTAGCATTAATGCAACACATTTTTTTATTTTTCTCATTTTAACTTCCTCCTTGAATATTAAATCACTTTAATACTAATAAGATATAATATAGCCTGTTTTTCTTCCAGCAGTATATAGCAAAAGAATCTGTAAAACAATATTTCTGCCACTCCGTAGCACCATATACTATCTTACCTTTTTTATCCACATACATCAATTTTTTCATGTGAATTTCAAATTAGAAATCTCGGATTTTTTCATTTTAAAATCATTTGATTTCATTATGTATCCCCCCCTATCTTTTGTGTATTCCCGGAAACTCAATCCCATTCTATTTCCGCATTTTTTTGTCTCTGCAATCCCCCACACATTCACCTCCCTTCCAATTACGAGTACTCTCGGAAAGTCGCAGCCCATGAAAACACAGGGTTTTCAAAGCACCCTTTTTTTCTTCACCTCCACTTTCCGGTGGAGATTCATTCATTTCTTTTATTTCCTAAAATTTTTCAAAAAAACTATTGACAAATCTGCCGATTTGTGCGGCCGCGTTGATTGATTAAAATGCGTCATCAATCAACGCGGCCCTTTGGTTAAGGCGATCTAATCGTTTTTCACACTTACCAAACCAAAGGATACACATATGTTAATTCAATGGCAGTCCCATCGGGAATATCTGCATTTCGTGCATGGGGCAAAAGTTCACATGGATTCTTCCCAGCGCACACGGCTCCATCTCGAATTCGGCGCCGCACGGGAAAAGTTTCGCATTCTTAATCTGGCCCCCGTCATGGAATACCTTTCCCAATTCTATTCCGCCATAGGGCGTCCGGCTAAAAACTAGACCCAGATCATACGCTCCCTTGTCCTTATGGTGATGCTCCACGTTACCAGCCTTACCTTCTGGCTACAAAAACTCAAGGCCGGCTCTCTCCTTGCCATGCTGGTTGGCTGTACGCCGGATTCCCTTCCCCCGCTTGGCTCTTATTTAGACTTTATGGGCAGGCTCTGGGCACAGTCTAAGGCTCCCAGAAAACCAGCAGGAAGGATCTCTTTCCAAAAAATAAGAACTCCAAACCTTCCCAAAAGCCCGGAAAAGGGAAAAAGCTTCCTAATAAACATGACGGGATTACCGATTTCATGGCCGAATATGCCCTGGCCCATGATGACTTCCCTTTCCATTATGAAGAAAAGCTCCAGCATTTCTTCCGCCTTGCCGCGCTCCTCCTTTCCCTACGGGACGGGCTGATCCCAAAGGACGGCGTCACCCTTTCCGGCGACGGCACCTGTGTCCATTCCCATGCCTCCCCTTACGGGCACAAGGTCTGTAAATGTGCGGAAAACGGCATTTCCCACTGCTCCTGTAAACGCCATTTCTCTGACACGGATGCGGACTGGAACTGGGACAGCGACCTCAATACCTTTTATTTCGGGCATACGCTCTACATGCTCTGCTCCCATAATACACAGACCGGCGTGAATCTTCCCCTGCATATCCGCTTCCTCAATGCCAGGAGAAATGACAGCGTCAGTGCCATCGTCGCCTTGCGCGAATTCAGGACCCTAAACCACGATATCCCCATCCGGGACATCTGCCTGGACTCCGCCCATGACAACTATGCGACCTATGGGCTCTGCCAGAAGTGGGGGGATCCAGCCCTTCATCGACCTCAATGAAAACCGCGGCAGGCCTGTATCCATCCCCGATTCGATTACCATTGAAAGTGACGGCACTCCCCTGTGCATGGTAGGCCTGCGTATGGTCAACTGGGGGGATTGTAAACAGAAGCATTCCCGCAAATGGCGCTGCCCCCTTTTGCCTGCGGGAAAACCGACTCCTGCTCCAGCAAGGAGAAATGTTCCCCTTCTGCCTATGGACGCTGTGTCTACACAAAACCTGACTGGGACATCAGGCTCATCCACCTGTACCCAGAGGCACTCAGGAATATCAGGAGATTTACAACAATCGGACTTCCTGCGAAAGGGTCAATAACCGGGTTCTTAACGACTACCATCTGCACGACATGGGCATCCATACCAAAAAGCAGTATTCGTTCTTTACTATGATCATCGGCATCAATATCCATTTGGATGCACAGATGAAAAAATGCACAGCAACGGCCTCCTAAATCCAGAGTCCTGACCTAATAAAACCTTTTTCAAAACCTGCCATACGGGAGGTTTTAGAGTCATGCCTTTCACTCATCATTTCCATCTCCATGTCAGGCATAGCATCTCCACATACACTTTTTCTTCAGATCGCCTCTGCCATCGCCTGCCGATTTTCTGCATACCTGCCTTCTTTCCGAGAGTACTCATTACGGATATTCCTTTAAGAGCATTATATTAGAAAGTGAATAGCTAATGCCCTTCAATCCGAATCCCATTAGAGAGCTTTCTCTCATTTCCATTCCGACATTATGACCATTTTTCGACCATAACAATGTTAAATTTCACTTTCTGGATAGAGGGAAACTTCTGAGAACATATGGCCGTTCCATCTTTCATTTAAAACTATATAGTGCTAAAGTACTATGCCTTAAATTTTACTTACACACATTTTCTGACATACCTTTTCCAGCTTTCATACTGCTGTCTATTTCTGAATCACACTCTATAAGTTTTTTAGGTATTTCAAAATTATACATTCCTAATGTGAGTGATTTTCTCACACCAAGTTTTCCAAATTCACATAACAGCTTGATACCTTTTTCTTTTAAGTTTTTCATTTTTTCTTTCTCCTATCTTTCAGTTTCTGGTGAGCACTTTGATATTTCTGAGTTTATACCGGTCGTTTTTACCAATACTTTTTGTCAATCTGTTTTCTATTCCTTCGGATTCCCTGCTCATCCTTTTCCTGATCCTTTATAGAGAACTCCAGCGGGAACTCTTCCTCTTTAAAACCATATTATCCGATTTCTTCCAGCTTCATTCTCACTTTCACCCAGACATATTCCTTGTAGATTCTGCTTTTGATACGATTGAAATCTACGGATTTTTGAAATACGAATTTCATTTTTCAAAAGTCCTAATTCCATATAATCCTCGAAATGAAAGCACTCTCAAAAAAGTGGACTAAATGAATACGGATATCCCATTTACCCGGAGGCCCCCCTCTCTCGCCATGAAGTTCTTGGCATTACAAGAAAAAAACATGGGCTGACCGTATCAAATGACGTCGCCCCAAATACACTATGAGAAGGGGCATTAATCTGCGACTGTAAAAAAACTGCAGTACTGATAAAAAAGTTCGCACCACTTATACTTGTGAAAATAAAGATTTCCGTATGTTTCCCGGTGTTCAGCAAGACACGAAGGAATGGATTGCTCTTTACAAGATCAGAACCATTGTCGAACAAACCATCAGTCATTTTAAAACTAGTACATTTCCTGAAGAAACATTCGGAACCATGCCACCACAATACATTAGAAGCTTAAAGTCATTAATTTCCTGAAAAAGTATTTCATTGTCATAATTCTTTTTGAATCATAAAAAGGCGTATTCTCTATTCTGATATTGTCTATAAATTTTAAAATATATCTGATTTTGATTCATTTTCTCCTTTTCTGCAAAAATTTATCCACATTAATAGCGAAATCATTTAACAATTACCTATTTTTAATTATTATTACATTAACACATATTTTTATATGTAAATCATTTATTCTTAAAAGACCTTTTCCATATAGCAAACGTTTTTTATGTAGTTTTTCTTACGTTTAAGAAAACTGATATTACTTAAACGTCAAGTTTGTAGAGTCTCAATCATTTTTAATTATACTAAATATGCGGATTATATTAACGAAATTTGTCAGATTTACTAAAATAGTTGTATGTTATTTAGCACGAAGGAGCAGATTTATGTCAATTTAAAAAAACTACAATAAACAGACCAATTTCTACTTCGCATATGAAGCCACCTATGCACGGGATGATAGTAAATACGAAATAATGTATATTTATGAATCTACTATCATTATTGATACAAAGGGCTTTATCAAAGAACAGCTGAAAGAAACAACCGCATACCAAAGACGATGGCACTAATCAGCATGCTCTATAAGATAATAGAACAGATCGGCAGTCTGTCGGCGGAGGAAAAATATATCATACGTCAAAAGCAGCCAAAACCGCTTTGAGAGGCTCTCTTCGAGTGGTTTCATACCCTAGAGCGCTCTATAAGCAGATCTTTAGAGGAAGCCGTTCTGTACGAGTTAAACCAAGAGAAATATCAAAAGATTGATAACTCGACCGCTGAACGGTCA